>NZ_RZPQ01000129.1:0-10426 GCF_003999135.1 Mesorhizobium sp. M7A.F.Ca.CA.004.06.1.1
GGCCGCTTGGGCCATCGGCGGTGCCGAGCACCAGCGGGCGCGCCAGCGGGCGGTGACAGCCCTGCGCGACAGGCACCTCGCCGGCGCCGATATACTCCAGGATGCGCAAGGCATTGGCGGTCGTCTTCTCGACTTCCGCATTGCCGCAGGTCGTGGTGACGCCGAGTAGTTCGATGGCCGGCGAGCGATGCGCCATGACCAGCGCGATGGCGTCGTCGTGGCCGGGGTCGCAGTCGAACAGGATAGGAGTTGGCTTGGTCATCATGTCGTCTTTCACGCCGCCCGCTCGTAGCGCGCTATGGTTTTCTTGAAGCCGTCGAGGAAACGCCGGCCGTCCAGGCCGGTGCAGATGCGGGTGGTCTTGGGCCCGCCGCCGGGCAGCAATTGCCGGCCGCGATAAGCGACGGTCTGGCCGCGCGCCAGCCTGCCGTCGAGCACGACGTCGGCGAACAGCGGCTCGGTCATCGTCGCCAGGCCGGGATCGAAAGCCAGCGCCACGGTGATCACGTCGTCCATCGGGAACCCGACGAGGTCGAAGAATTCGCGCCAGATGTCGATGTAGATCGGGAAGCTGTCGGCGATCATCTCAAGGACGGGATTGTCCCTCGCGACGGCCTGCATGTCGGCGATGTCGTCGCGCGTCAGCATCGAATCGGCGACGCGGTTGTCCTCGCAGATGTCGAGCGGCACGAGGATCTTCTCGACATCGGCGTTGAGCACGATGCGCGAGGCCTCCGGATCGGCCCAGATGTTGTACTCCGACAAGGGTGTGATGTTGCCCGGCGTCTGGAAATTGCCGCCGAGCACGATCAGCCGCTTCAGTGCACCGGTCAATCCCGGCTCCTGCAACAGCGCCATCGCCGCGTTGGTCAGCGGACCGGTCGTCACCAGCGTGATCTCGCCCGGATTGGCCATGACCGTGCCGATGATGAAATCGACCGCATGTCCCGGTGTGGCCTGCCGCACCGGCGTCGGCGCCGGCGGGTTGAACTTCTTCAGGCGATCGCCGAAACGGGCAACAAGCCGCTTTTCGAAATGCACCGGCGCTTCCATATCGGCCTTGGCGTTGCCGACGATCGGCCGCCACGCGCCGGCGTGAACCGGGATATCGTCACGCCCGGCGAGCGTCAGCGTGTTGAGGACGACATTGGTGACCTGCTCGATCGGGCCGGCGGCACCGGTCACGGTGGTCACGCCCTCGAGCCGCAGCTTCGGATTGATCGCCGCAAACAGCACGGCGAGAATATCGTCGCCGGCCGAATCCACGTCGAGGATTATGCGTTCCATAAAGGCTTCCTTCACTGGGGATTTTTGCCGCCGGCTTCAGTGTTCTTGTCGACCGACAGCAGCTTGCGCATCGATTCCAGCGTCTCCGCGATAATCCTCGGACGCGCCCGGTAGGACAGCGCGAACAATGCGATCAGCGCGACGACATAGGGGACGGTGAGAACCAGATAGGAGGGATAGCCGAACGTCTGCAGGCGCAACGAAAAAGCATCGGCGAAGCCGAACAGCAGGCAGCCGGCCAGCACCTTCAGCGGATCGCCATTGGAAAAGATCAGGATCGCCACCGCCATGAAACCGCGGCCCGACGACATGTTTTCGGTGAACATGGTGATGTAGCCGAGCGACAGATGAGCGCCGGCGAGGCCCGCCAGCAATCCGCAAAGCAGCGATGCGATGTAGCGGACGCGGGTGATCGAGATGCCAAGCGCCTCGGCGGCTTCCGGTTTTTCGCCGACGACGCGGATATAGAGGCCGAGCCGCGTCCTGGTATAGCAGACGACCAGCAGCGGCACCGCGATGAAGGCGACATAGACGAGCGGCGTGAAGCCGGAGATCAGCGGCGCCCACGAGCCGAGAAGGTCGCGGGCACCGGGCAGCTGGACTTTCGGCAGGCCGACGATGCCGTGACCGACGATCGAGCCGCGCGTGCCGAAGATCGCTTTCATCAGCGAGATTGTCATGCCGCCGGCCAGGATGTTGAGGGCCAGCCCGACGACCACTTCATTGGCCTTGAAGCTCACCACCAGGACAGCAAAAACCAGGGCGAAGACGAGCGCCGCCGCGACGCCGCAGGCGACCCCCGCCAGCGCGGAACCGGTCCAGATCGACCCGAGGACGGCGAAGAAGGCGCCGACCAGCATCTGCCCCTCGAGGCCGATGTTGAAGATGCCGGCCTTGGTGGTGAACGAGCCGCCAAGCGCGACCAGAAGGATGGGCGCGGTGGTGCGAAGCGTCGCCGCGATCAGCGCGACGTTGATGAGCTTGTCTAGAATTTCCATCGCCGCTCCCCTGCCTGGCTGTCGCCACGCTTTCTCACCAGCACCTGGGCCGACACGCTGAGGATGATCAGCGCCTGGATCACGGTGATGATTTCGCGCGACGCGCTGGTGTCGACCTCGAGCAGCAGCGATCCGTTGCGCAGGGCGCCGAAGAACAGTGCGGTGAAGATGGTGGCGACGGGCGAGCCATTGGCAAGCAGGGCGGCGATCAGCCCGTCGAAGCCGAAACCGGGGGCAAATCCTTCCATGAAGCGGTGATGGACGCCGAGCGTCTCGACGCCGCCGGCCAGCCCGCCGACGGCCCCTGAAAGCAGCAGGACCAGGAAACCCTGCCGTTTCACGTTGACGCCGCCATATTCGGCGAATTTCGGCGCCGAACCGACCATCGTGACGCCGTAACCCCATTTGGTGTAGCGGAAGACAAGGGCTGCGCCGACCGCCAGCACCAAGCCAATGACCAGGCCCCAGTTCAACCGCGAAAAGGTGAAGATCTCCGGCAGATAGGATGTCGCCAGGATCGGCGGCGTCTCCGACCAGCCACCCGGCCGCTTGAACAGGAAGATGGTGAAGTAGGACGTGAGCAGCACCGCCACGTAGTTCGACAGGATCGTCGAGACGACTTCGTTGGTGTTGTAGCGGGCGCGGAAGTAGGCGGGGATGGCGACCCAGGCCGCGCCTGCCACGACCGCCAGCGCCAGCGCGGCCAGCGTGTGAATGCCCGCGGGCAGGGGCATGGCAAAGCCGACCCACGCGGCGGCGAAGCCGCCGAGGAACAGCTGGCCCTCTATGCCGACGTTGAACATGCCGCCGCGCAGGCCGATGCAGGCGGCGACACCGCAGATCAGGATCGGCGTCGTCTGCAGCAAGGTCCCGGCGATCTTCTCCTGATCGCCGAAGGCGCCGCGCAACAGCGTCATGAACACACGCACCGGGCTTTCGCCGACCATGAGGATGATGATCGCGCCCATCAGCAGCGCCACGCCGATGGCGATCACCTGGCCGGAAACGGCACGCAAATGGTCTGTCATGATGCGGTCTCCGCGGCGAATTCCGGCACGGCCACGCCTGCCATCATCATGCCGATGCGCTCCTCGTCGGCCTCGTCGCCGGCGACCTCGCCCATGATCCGCCCGTTGAACATCACCAGGATGCGGTCGGCAAGGGCGGCCAGTTCGTCGAGCTGCACGGAAATCAGCAGGATTGCGCGGCCGGCGGCGCGCTGGCGCATGATCTCGTCATGAATGGCCTCCTGGGCGCCGATGTCGACGCCGCGCGTCGGCTGGTCGATCAGCAGGAAATCGGCGCCGTTGGTGAATTCGCGCGCCAGAACGACCTTCTGGATGTTTCCCCCCGAAAGCCGCTTGACCGCATCACCGGCTCCGCGCGCGCGAATATCGAAGCTCTTGATCAGCGTTTCGGCGTTTTGATTTATGGCATTCCAGTTGAGCATGCCGGCGCGGCTCCATGGGGCGCGGTGCTGGCGGCCCATCAGGGTGTTGGCTGCTATCGAAGCGTTGCGATCGACCCCGCGCACCATGCGGTCGCCTGGAACATGGGCGAGGCCTGCCTGGCGGATCGCGGCGGGGGAGAGCGCGGTGAGATTCCGGCCCTTCAGCCACGCCCCGCCATGGCTTGCCGGTCGCAAGCCCGAAAGCACTTCCGCCAGCTCCGTCTGTCCATTGCCGGCCACACCCGCGATCCCCACCACCTCGCCGGAGCGGACGGTGAAGCTGGCATCGCGAAGAGCCGGCAGCAGGCGATCGTCGCGCGCCCACAGATCCTTGACTTCGAGCACCACGTCGCCGTGCAGCGAAGCGCGCGGCCGGCGGTCGAAGCTCACCTCGCGGCCGACCATCATGTGCACCAACTCGTCCTTGCTGAGCTCGGCCGTCGGCCGGGTCGCCACCTTCCTGCCGTTGCGCAGCACCGTCACCGTGTCGGACACTTCCATCACCTCTTCCAGGTGATGCGAAATGAAGATCACCGTCATGCCTTCGGCCACGAAGCTGCGCAGTGTCTGGAACAGTTCACGGCTTTCCTGCGGCGTCAGCACGGCGGTCGGTTCATCGAGGATGATGGTGCGCGCGCCGCGCACCAGGACCTTAAGGATTTCGATGCGTTGCTCTATGCCGACCGAGAGCAGCCCGACGCGCTCGGTCGGATCGACCTGCAGGCCGAAGCGCTTCGACAGGTCGCGCGTGCGCGCAATTTGTGCGGCGTGGTCGATCAGGCCATGGCGACGGATTTCCATACCGAGAAAGACGTTGTCGGCAACCGAGAGCGAGGGAACCAGCTTGAAATGCTGGTGAACCATGCCGAGGCCGGCCTTTATCGCCACGGACGGATCGGCGATCACGATCTCTTCACCGTTCAGCCGGATCGAGCCTTCGTCCGGCTGCAAGAGGCCGAACAGGATGTTCATCAGCGTCGTCTTGCCAGCACCATTCTCGCCGATGATGGCGTGGATCTCGCCGCGGCGGACCGCAAGGTCGATGCCGTCATTGGCGACGAATGCGCCAAAACGCTTGGTGATGCCAGTCAACTCGACGGCTATCGCGGCATTGCTGTGGAGGGTCGGCGACCCCGGCGTGTTCGACAACGTGGCTCTCGCAGATTGGACACTGATCCGCCGCGGCAAGCCGCGGCGGATCAGTGTAGCGCTTTCTTGGGAGGGAGGCGCTGTTGTTGGCTTACTTTGCCTTGGCGATCACGATCTTGCCGTCGACGATGCCCTTTTTGATCTCGTCCAGCTTGGCGGTCACGTCAGCGGGGATCTTTGGGGCAATATCATCGCAGACCTTGACCTCGACACCGCCCGAGGCGAGGTCGAAAGTGCGGGTGCCGGCGGTGATCTTGCGGCCCTCGACCTCATCCTTGATCAGCGTGTAGACGGCGATGTCGCCGCGCTTCAGCATGCTGGCGAGCACATTTCCGGGAGCCGAGCCGCACATGTCGATGTCGACGCCGATCGAATATTTGTCGACCGCGGCACTTGCCTGCATCACGCCTTCACCCGTCGGGCCGGCGACGTTGTAGACAATGTCGGAGCCTTGGCCGTAAAGCGCCTGGGCAAGTTCGCTTCCCTTGGCCGGGTCGTCGAAGGTTCCGGCGAAGACGGAGTTTACCTTGACGTCGGGCGCGGCATATTTGGCGCCTTGCTCGTAGCCGCCCAGGAAGTTGCGGATCACCGGAATATCGCGGCCGCCGACAAAGCCGATCGCCTTGCCGTCGCCGATCTTGTCGAAGGCGGTGCCCTTGGCTTCGATCATGCCGGCAAGTGCACCGGCCACGAAGGATCCCTGCTCCTCGGCGAAATTGGCGTAGATCATCTTGGGGTTGTCGAGGACGCCATCGATAAACACGAAGCGCTGGTCGGGATATTCGGCGCTGACCTTTTGCAGCGAGTCCACCAGCTCCCAGCCCATCACGAAGATGAGGTCGTACTGCTTGCCCTTGGCAAGATTCTCGAACTGCTGCTGGTAGTCGAGCGCGCGATTGCCGGTGTCGACAAGCTTGAGGTCGATGCCGAAATCGGTCTTGGCCTTGTTGAGGCCGTTGACGATCGAAACGCCAAAACCCTGTGCGAAATACCCCGAGATGGCGGCCACGGAAACCTTGGCCTGTGCGGCGGCCGGTCCGAACGAAATGGCAAGCATCGTGCCGGCCAGAAATAAACTCTTGAGCGCCCTTTTCATGTCATTCCCCTTCAGCTTTTTCCAGCTTTTGAAGCCACGCTTTGACCATCCCCACATATCGCCGTAACAACGGCGAGTTCGTTGATGGTCATATGAGTTTAGGAGCGGCTTAACAGGCTGTCAATCGTCATCCGATGCAGTTTTCTTGGCCCTTCGCCCACGTGCTCGACGTCTGCGCTTGACAAATGTCGACGGGCATAATTGTTGATACTCTAATGAGTTTCCATGAACGACGGGATGAAGGAAGCGAAACAATGCCGGCTGTGGTGGTCAGGAAATTTCTGGTTCAGGTCGAAGAGATATTCCATGAGGGCGGACCCCACGCGGCACGCCCGCTCAAGCGAGGCGCGGTCGTCGCGGTCATTGCCAACCCTTTTGCCGGACGCTACGTCGAGGAGATCACCGGCTTCATGGAAGACCTGAAGCCGCTCGGTCTCGATATGGCCCGGCGCCTGATCGACGCCATTGGTGAAGGCGGCCAGGCCATCGAAGGCTATGGCAAGGGTGCCATAGTCGGCGCCGCCGGCGAGCTTGAACATGGCGCGCTCTGGCACAATCCGGGGGGCTATGCGATGCGCGAACTGCTCGGCAATGCCAAGGCGATCGTGCCTTCGACCAAGAAGGTCGGCGGCCCCGGAACGCGCATCGACATCCCGATCACGCACATAAACGCCTCCTATGTGCGCAGCCATTTCGATGCGATCGAGATAGGCATTGCCGATGCGCCGCGCGGCGACGAAATGGCGGTCATCCTGGCGATGACCACCGGCGCACGCGTCCATGCACGGGTCGGCGGCCTTGCCGCCGCCGACATCAAGGGCGAGGACGGCTTGCGATGAACCCCGAAATCCGCCGCATCATCACCATCGTCGAGGAAACCCGGATCGAAGGCGGGCGGCCCGTCGATCCGCCGACGCGGCGTGCCGCAGCCATTGCGGTGATCCGCAACCCCTATGCGGGCACTTACGTCGAGGACCTGTCGGCACTGAGCGCCATAGGCGAAGCCTTGGGCGATATCTTGCCCAGGCGCGCGGTCGCTGCTCTGGGCATTGCCGGCTACCGGGTCGAGAGCTTCGGCAAGGCCGCCGCCGTCGGCGCCGATGGCGAGCTCGAACATGCCGCCGCCATCCTTCATCCAAAGCTCGGCGCCCCGTTCCGCGATGTGCTTGGCAAGGGCGCCGCGCTCATTCCTTCATCGAAGAAGCGCGGCGGCCTCGGCGTGTCGCTCGATATTCCGCTCGGTCACAAGGATGCGGCGCGGGTGCGCAGCCATTTCGACGGCATGGAGGTTCGTGTTCCCGACGCACCGCGTGCCGACGAGATCGTCGTTGCTATCGCCGTCACCGATTCCGGCAGGCCGCACCCGCGCGTCGGCGGGCTGACCAAGGACAAGATTGTCGGGATTGACGGCGTCGGCTGACCGTCAGGCAGGCAGGACTTCCGGCACGCGCATCGCCGGAGGCGTATTTCTGCTCCGGCCGGTCCGCACCACGCCGTCGATGACGACCATTCCAATGCCTGGAAGATTGCCGAGCGCCACGCTGTCGAGCAGCCCGTCGCCGGCGCCGCCGATCGCCTGATCCATGAAGATCAGGTCGGCGGCGCGACCGACCTCGATCAAACCGCGATCGTCCAGTCTGCGCACGCGCGCCGTGTTGCCGCTGGCAAGACAGAACGCCACTTCCGGCGCGATGCCGCCCAGCGAAGCCAGCATGGTGAGCGTCCGCAGGATGCCGAGCGGCTGCACGCCGGATCCGGCCGGGCTGTCGGTGCCGAGGATGACGCGCGAAAGTTCGCCGCGCTGCCTTGCCAGATCGAGCACGAACAGTCCGGTGCGCAAATTGCCGTTATGGACGATTTCAAGCGCCCTCGAGCCCTTCTCGCAGATCTGCCGTATTTCCGCGTCGGGCAGGGCGGTTGGCCCGCCATTGACGTGGGCGACGATGTCGGCGTCGACCTCCAGCACGACATCCGCGCCGATGCGGCCGGAGCCGGGCAGCGACGGGCCGCCCGTGTGGGTCATCGAGGTCATGCCGTATTTGCGCGCCCAGGCGATCATCTGCCGGCCGGTCGGCCCATCCTTGACGCCGCCAAGCCCGACCTCGCCGACAAGCGTCACGCCGGCCTCGGCGAGACTGCGGAAGTCTTCCTCGGTAAGGCCGGGTTCCAGGATCGGTGCCCCGGCCAGGATCTTCATGCCGTTCGGACGGAAGTTGGAGAAGGTGCGTTGGGCAGCGATCGCCAGCGCCTTCAGCCCGACCAGGTCGCGCGGTCGGCCCGGCGTGTGGACTTCCCCCGCCGAGATCATGGTGGTGACGCCGCCATGCACGGTCGAATCCATCCAGCCGATCTGGTTCTGCCGAGGCGTCCAGTCGCCGGCCACCGGATGGGCGTGGTTGTCGATAAGACCCGGCGCGACCGCGCAGCCCATCGCATCGATGACCGTCGCCGCGCTGCCGCCATCAATGTCGCCTGCCTTGCCAATGCCTGATATGCGTCCATCGGTCACGACGATGGTGTCGGCGTCGATGATCGGTTGTGCTAGATCGCCACTCAGCATGAGACCGATATTGCGGACGACGAGCGTGTTGGCAGACGACTGGAGGTCGGACGACATCGGTTCTCACTTTTGCTGTTATGGAAAAAAGGACTGGACGCAGCTTATTTGCCGCCGTCGCCAGTCGATGGGTCGTCGTCGTTGATGCGCTGGAGCAGGCGAAGCAGCGTCGCCTGCTCGGCCGGTGAGAGCGGCGACAGGAACCGCCGCCCGACCTCGACGCTGCGTTCGAGCCGCTCCAGCGTATAGTCGGTCCCTTTGCTGGTCAGCGCGATCATCGTCAGGCGTTGGTCGGTTTCGGAGGCGCTGCGCGTGATCAGCCCGTGTTTGAGCAGTTTGCGCATGACGATGCTGATGGTCGATGGGTCCATCGCCGTCAGCCGGCCGAGATGGTTCTGCGAAACTTCGCCATGCTTGAGGATCGTGGCGAGCGCCGCGAATTGCGTTGGCGAAAGGTCTTCGCCGGCCATGACCTGCTGGAAGCGCAACGTCGCGCGCTGATGCGCCCGGCGGATGACGTGCGCCGGGTGGCGGTCCAGTTCATAGCCGGTCCCGGCGTACTGCTGCAGCACCTGCTCGCGGCTCAGGGGTGCATCGCCTCCCGGCGTTTCGCCTTTTTTGGATTGCGGTTTCTTTTCAGTCGTCACACCGGACTCCTATCGCCGCTGTCTTGGATGTCGCCGGCCGGAAAAAGCTCAAGCCGCAACCCTCGCTGGTTGAAGCGATGTCCCGTCGCGGAGGGCTGCGACGACATCAGCCGAATCGCTGACCACGCCGAAATGGGTCGCTATGTCATACAGCGAGCTTTCCTGCTCGCGTGGTCCCGTCGCCGCGCAGCAATCGCTTGGCACCACCACCTCATAGCCCTCGAAAAAGGCATCGTGGACGGTCGAGCGCACACAGATATTGGTGACCACGCCGAAGATGATCAACTGATCGATCTGCATGTCTTTCAGCGTCAGGTCGAGGTCGGTTTGGAAGAAGGCCGAGTAGCGCCGCTTGATCACATGGATCTCATCATCGCGGGCGCCGAGATCCTCGATGATCTCCGGCCCCCAGCTTCCGTCCAGGCAATGCGGCGTGCGCTTCAGCCATTCGCGCTCGCGTCGCATGCCCGGCCGGTGGCTGTCATGGACCCAGATCACCGGCACGCCGGCGGCGCGCGCGGCCTCGATCACGGCCAGTTGCGGCCCGACCAGCGTCTCGTACCCAGGCAGGACCATGGCCCCGCCGGGCTTGCAGAATTCATTGATCATATCGATGACGACAACGGCTGCACGGCGTGGATCGAGACGCACCGCGTCATCGTGCCGATGTGAGGAAAAACTGTCCACGGACATGGCGAGCTCCTTTGACCGATCGTTGATGCTCATACAAAAAACCCTAGTGGATGCCAAGTCAATCCCGTTCGACGCAAAGCGTGCTGGTCGGCCTTGCGCACCGCGCTCCGACAAGCGTATGCGCTATTTGTCCATCGCGAAATGGCCTTGACAACGCTTGTCAGGCATGTGCTCGATTTGTACGACCATCAACGATATTCAAGCCGCTGAATTGTGGAGCCGAGGCCGAGATATGAAAACCATCGTCACCGGAGCCAGTGGCCTGCTTGGCTGCCATGTGGCCGAGGCTCTGGTTGCGGCCGGCCACGATGTGCTTGGTGTCGATACCGTGGTGCCGGGTGAGGTCGCATGGCGCCACGCAACCGCCGATTTGACCGATCTGGGATCGACGCTGCAGCTGGTGCGCGACTGCGATGCGGTTGTGCATGTCGCGGCCATTCCGCGGCCGACCGGCCGGGCCGGCGGCGAGGTGTTCAAGACCAACATCGCGACCGCCTACAATGTGGTCGAGGCAGCTGCCATGGCCGGCGCCAGGCGCTTCGTCTATGC
>NZ_RZPQ01000012.1:0-23925 GCF_003999135.1 Mesorhizobium sp. M7A.F.Ca.CA.004.06.1.1
ATAAAGCCCGCCGGCCGGAGCCAGCGGGCTTTCCAAAACTGTAATTCGCTTGATTAGGTCCCGGAAGAAACCACAGATGAGCTGGGCGAAGCCGTTACCGACGACAGCCGCTCACGTTTCGTGAAAACGGGCTTCTGATAGGTCTTCTTCATCGACATTCCCCTTTGTCAATCCGCAATGTGCCACTCTTTGCCTTCGACCGGGCAGCGTGTCAATCGCTCGACAAAAAAGCCCGCCACCTCTCGGCAGCGGGCAAGGTCTGGAGTAACTGCATAGGTCAACGTGTGGCGGCGGGGTTGGTTGCGAGGCGCTACTCAGCCGTTGGGAACTAGCCCTGTGGAAACCGGGTATCACGCAGTTCTCAGTTTGAGACTGCATTAGGAATCACTCGGGTTGTGTTACTTAGGGTAACCAGAATCTCTGGTTGCATCAATAGTTTAGGTATGAAATCCGGCCAAATTGGGCCGAAAGGAAATCAGCCCAACCTCCCTCTCGTTGTTGAGAAAGAGCGAGAAATCGACGGCGTTATTATGGGCGTTCTTTCAGATGGGACGCCATACCTCAATCAACGCGGGCTAGCGGCTCTTTGTGATGTGCAGAACGCGCACATCGGCACAATCAGCAGTCAGTGGAACGACGTCGATCAAAAGCCCCGCATTCAGCGGATAAAGGCGATCCTTGAAAAAGTTGGCAAAGTCCCGGCAACTGCCCATATCGAGGTGACGCACCGGGGCGTGATCCATTACTGCTACCCGGCTGATGTCAGCCTTGCGATCATGGAATATTACGCCATCGATGCCGGGGTGAACGTCTCGGAAAAAGCCCGCGACAACTACCGCATTCTCGCGGGCTCCCGCCTTCGCGATATGATCTACAGCCAAGTTGGCTACGATCCGCGCCGGGGCAAGGACGTTTTTGCGAAATGGCATGAACGGCTGGCTTTGAACTACCAGTCAGCGCCGAAGGGGCATTTCCACGTCTTCAATGAGGCTCACACGGGGGAGCTGTAACTGAGTAGTGCTATGCCTCAAGCGATTGCCCTGGCGCGACCTTCAAAGCGATGAGCGAACGTACGGCTTTCGTCACCCGCCCCGCAGCACGCGCCAGATGTCGTGCCAATAGGCGGTAACAAGGGAGGCCAGGGCCGCCGCCGCCATGCCGGTAACGCCCAAAGCGCCGAGCCCCATCAGCTTCCACCGGGTCACCTCGGCAGTGACCGCTTTAACGCCCGTCATGTCGTCGTTGAGCGTGCTTACAGCGGTTTCCGTGGCCGCAACGCGGTCGACCAGTTCGTCGGTTTTGGCATACATCTTCGACCGGCTGGCGGCAGCGCGCTGTTCGGATTGCTCGTAGCTCAGGGCGACACGGGAATCGCTGTCCTTGATATCGCGTCGGATCTCCGTGATATCCCGCTGCATGTTCTGCGTGGCCTCCAAGAGCCCGCCGATCATCATTTCCAGGCTCTTGTTCGCCGAAGTGTTCGCCTGCTAGTTCAGTTCGGCCCGGCGCACGGCGCTGGCCTTGGTGTGGCGGTCGCACTCGGCGGCCGTGTAGAGCTTGACGGCGCACCCCGGCGCCATCGTGCGGTCGATCTTGTTCTGATCCTCGAAGGTCTTGCCCTTGGCCTCGGCGAGGCTGCTACCTATCGCCGCCCGGAGGGCTGGAACACCGCTCACGCCGGAAGTCCCACAACCCGCCAGCAGAATTGCAGTTGTCAAAATTCCGGCTGGCATCAATGCCTTTGCGGATCGCATCCTGATTGTCCTTCTCGATCTTGGCGCGGACCTCGTCGGCGCCCCAGTGCTTTATTAGTTCGTAGCCGCCCCACACCGCGCCCGAAGCGACGGCGATGGTCGCGGCTATCGCGATGACGTCGGCGAGTGTTCTGTTGATGCCGAGGACACTGGCGATAATCGCTATGATGGACCCAATCAGCCGCCCACCTCCGCTTTGATCTGACGCACCGCAGAGACGATCTGGGAGCGAAGCAGGAGCAGGACCAGCAGGAACACCAGCAGGACAACGCCGCCCGCGAGAACCGCCTGCCAGTCCATTCCGGCGAGCCAGCCGAGACCGATGGCGCCGGAGCCGAAGAGGCCGGTCAGCCAGGAAAGGAACCCAGATTTCTCCATGACTTTCTGTTCGACCTTTTCAGGAACAACAGGTTTGTCGACCGGCACCTTCACCTCGACAGTCACTGGGGGCGGTGTGTCGGGCAAAGCTGACAGCTTCAGCGCTTCGGCGCGCACCGACTTGACGCGGTCGGACCAGCCACGGCCGAAAGTTTTCCATGTCGGGAGACGCTTCAGGAAGCCTAGGCGCTTGTCGCACAGTGCGTCGATAACAACGCCGGCCGGCTTGGCCTTTACAGCAGCAATTGTAGCTGGACCGATGCGACCGTCCTGCCTGACGCCCACAACCGCCTGAAGGTACTGGCAGCCCGAGCCGGCCCAGAGTTGACGGCAAAATCAAAGACGGCGTAGTCGACACCGCCGGGAAGCTGGGCACCAGCCGTCGCATCCCAGTAGAACCGCCGGTATACTGTCGATACTTGGGCATCAGTGATCTTGCGCAGATCGGCCTTGGTAGCATCGGCTTTCACATAGCGGCGGAAGTTGGCGAGCGTGACGCCTTTCATGGTGGCGCCGCCGGGGTCAGCCGGATTGTCTGACCAGAGGCCTTCAGATTTCAGAACGAGCGCAAGCGCCCGCGCAAAGTTGCGGTCCATGGCTAGTACCTTTCTGCCGTGATGGGCAGTCATTGAGTTTGGCAATGAAGGTGGGAGGGCTGAAAATCAGCCGGTTGAGGAGATCAGCGGTCTAAGCGCTCGCATTCATCAAGTAGGCCACCAAGCTCCAGGCAGAGATCGACGCGGCCGAGGCTGTTGGCGTTGTCATTAATCCCCATGCGGCGGTTGTAGGATGTCACGGTGTCTTTCAGTTGAGAAACACGACCGGCCTTATGACCGCTCGAATAAGCGAAACCAGCGATGCAAACACTTGCGGCGATTGCAAGCGCGGCAGTCTTGGCGTTCATTGATATTTTCGCCTCTCGAATCAACTTGGGGAGAATTCGTCCATGGAAGACAGTTTGACTGAAATAGCGGCGCGGCTCCAGATGCTCTGGAAGGCTTGGGCTCCCGCAATCGGCCTTGGCGTTGCCGCAGCCATCGGCATGATTTGGACCGTTTATTTGCCGATAGTTGGGCTTCGCCATCTGCTCGGGTACAACTAGCGGGGACTCGGCCCCTGGGCCGCCAGGGCCGGTTGAATGCGCGCCGCTAGGCCGAGAGCCTACCAATGGCCAAGCCGCTGTTTAGCTTCGACAGTTGCAGGACGGCTTGGTCCCGGAGGCATAATGATCGTTCCGAAAAGATCGTATCGATCCATCCAGGGTTTACGGGCGATCGCCGCTTGGATGGTCGTCCTCGGGCACGCAGTCATAGAGGCAAACGCACTGTCCGGCCAGAATACCCTCATGCCCCTTCGCCCATACACTGACGTCATATGCCATTTTGGTGTCGATATCTTTTTCGCCATAAGTGGGGCGATAATGTATTTGATCACGCAGCGAAGACAGGATGCCGGACGGATAGCGGACGCTGGTCGTTTCACGCTCCGGCGCGTACTGCGCATACTTCCTTTGTTCTGGCTGTCCATGATTCTCACGCTCTGGACCGGGAGGGGCACGCCGCCACCTGACGTGTGGGCCTGGACGCGCCAGCTCTTCCTCATCGATTTCCCTTTGCCCCAGCCAGTCGGCTGGACGCTTGTATTCGAGATCAGGTTCTATGTGCTGGTTGCTGTCATCGTGATGATATTTCGAAACCGCAAGCTGGGTTTTGCCGCTCTGGCTGTCTTTCTTCTGCTGGTATCGCAGGTTTGGCCGACAGCCGAAACGATGACAAGCCCGATCATGTTGGAATTTGTGATGGGGATCGCTGTCGCGGCGGTATGCCAATCAGGGATCCGCTTGCCGGCGAGCTTGCTGCTCTTGGGCGCCGTGGGCTGGTTTCTCTATGCCTCTATTTGGTTATACCCCACCATGGAGATCAATGCGTTCCGCTGGTACGGCTTCGGTCCGCCTGCCGCGTTGTTACTTTGCGCGGCGATGATGCTGGAGCGCGATGGCAAGCTGAGGACGCCATCACTGGCGCTGGCTGCCGGAAACGCTAGCTACAGCACGTATCTCTGGCACCTGGGCCTGATAGGCGTATTGAGCTCGTTCTGGTCGCGTAGCCCCCTGGCGAGCGTTGTCTATCTTTTTGCGTTGCTTTTCCTGACGGCCGTCGTCAGCGCAGTGAGCTATCGCTTGATCGAGCGACCGCTTATCGTGCTTTCGAAACGCCGCGTAGAGAGCGGGGAACTCCATTAAGCCCTGAATTTTGGATTGCCCCAGCGGCTTCGATCTGGCTGAATGGGCGATTTAAAGAGTATGTGCGTTGACATCGCCCCAGCCTAAGACCGCACACCGAACAAAGCGGGCTCCCTTGCAAAGACTCTCGTCCTGGTAGGCCTGAAATTGGAAATCGATGTTCAGTGCGCACCCGCAAAGAGCGAGCCTATGAGACCGTCCGGACCGAGATCGTCAAGATCAAAACTGCTATGGAGGCTCATCACGGAATTCAATTGGAGCGACTACGTCATCGCCGCAATCCTAGTCGCGGCAAATTATGGTTTGATTTCTGCAGTCACCGGGGCTTGGCCAATCGAATACGGCTACATTCGGCTACTACTCGATTTCTAGCCGCGCAGATCAGCACGCCCTGCCATCTTATCGACAATCATGGCTTAGCTGATCAGGCCATTTCGCCCGGCAGTTGCGAGCAGCTGGATCTTGTGCAACTCTTTCAAACTGGGGGAGTGGGCACATGTATTGGCAAAGGGTGTTGTCTTTAGGGGCTTTGCTCCTCTTTTCTGCTTGCACATCCGACTACTTGAACAACTATGACTCGGTGACGCTCGCGGCCGGCGATGCGAACCACGCCAACATGCTTCTGCAGACCGTCGATCCTCTCAATCCAAACAGCAACAACACCCACATCGAGGGCGACGGCGCCCGCGCGGTGGCCGCCTTCAACGCGTATCGGCGCGTGGCGCCCGCTGGTGGTGCCGACTTGGACTGTGCAGGCGGCAAGGGAAACAATCCGGTTGTAGCCGGTCCTGTGAAAATCACTGGTGCTGACACCAACCGGCTGGATGGCGATCACGACGGCGTAGGCTGCGAGTAAATGGACAAATCCCGATACGACAATCGCTCAGACCAATGGCGCAAACGGCAAGGTGCACAGCGTCGGCGTGCCCGCCTAATAGCGGCCATCCCAAAGCGGCTGGTCTTCGTGACGGTTGCTGCGGCAGCCGCCTTCGTCGCGCAGTTCGCCGTGCAGCACAGCGAAAGTTCCCCTGACCTTCACGTTTCCAACTGGATCGGACGTACCCCGGAGCCGATCGCCGGCGTCGCCTCTGTCATCGATGGCGATACGATCGAGATTCATGGGCAACGCATCCGCTTCAATGGCATCGACGCCCCCGAGTCCGCCCAGCAATGCGACGACGCCAAGGGCGTTCGCTACCGGTGCGGGGCGAAGGCCGCTGCAGCACTGGACGGGTTCTTGGCCGCCTCGAGGCCGGTCACATGCACCTTTATCGCCTGGGACCGCTACAACCGCTTTGTGAGCGACTGCCGGCGTGCGGATGGCGCCAGTGTGGCCGCATGGATGGTCGAAAACGGCTATGCGCTCGACTGGCCCAAGTACAGCGGTGGCGCCTATGCAGCGCAGCAGGCGAAGGCCGAGGCGGCGAAGGTCGGCCTGTGGGTCGGACAGTTCCAACTGCCGTGGGAGTGGCGGGCCGGGTATGGAGACAACGCCAGGCCGGCAGTGAGCCAATCCCTAGGCATCGTCGGGCGCCAGGTCGCGCAGCTATTCCTGCCAGCCGCGGCGGAAATGCTCGCAGATCAGCTCGTGCGACGAGGCTCAATGGTATCTCAGTAACTGTCCGTGGGGTGGCAAACTGGACCGTGATGGCGACGGGCAGGCGTGTGAAACGCTCTGCTAGTGAGTGATTATCGGCTGTGAGGGTCGCGGACCGATTTGGGGGTGTGGGGGACTACAATGAGAATGGGTCGACGAGCCGCAGTTTCGGCTGCGGTAGCCTTGGCGCTGGCAACCGCCTCATGCACGACCTCGCAACAGACACTAGCCAAGAACCCGAGTGCCGTCAGCACTTCAGCCCTTTGTAGAACCTTATCCTCTACGAAGGATGCGAAGTTTCAGGACGATCTCTACGCTGAGCTCGTTCGGCGATCCGTGACTCTCGTCCAATGCGCCGACATGATCAGAAAGCAAAATCAGGCGATAGCTGCCGGTATCGCCATTGCAGCTGTGGGCGCAGCCGTTGCGGTATGCTCGAATAACGACTGTGGCGGGGGCGGATACGGCAGGCCGAATTATTACCAAGGCGCCGATTGGGACGAGTTCTACAACCAATATCGCCAGCTCGTTTGGGCTTGCCGCGATATCGCTACCGGCCAGTTCGTCGACTACAGCAATTGCTTCGGCAAAGCGCAGACAGATTGGCGCTGGCCCGCCAAGTACGCCTACTGAAACACACCAGCAGTCACGAGATTGGATGGCGGAATAGACTACTACATCTACGAGAACTGGACCCACGATCATGGCCGGATCCATCGAGCTGATTGCGGGTTTTGCAACGAGGGTTAAGGCACGCAAGGCTGGAACCGGAGATAGGAACGGCCGCTGGCACGGACCACTTGATCGGGAGGCGGCGTTCGCAAAAGCTGCCCAACTCGATCGCGCCGATATGCGCGCGTCCTCAATATGTGATCCCTAGACGGTCACTTGGACGGGGACCAACACTAATTCCATAGCGGCAAATCGGTCCAGTTCGCGGGGAAGCCCGCGTGACCGATCTTGATATTTGGCGCCACAGGGAATGCCGCCATATGTTCTCTCAGGCGATCCGCCCAGTTGGTCCGCGGGTTAATACGTTTGAGTAGCACCCTCATTATTGCCAATGCCGCATAAGGCCTGCGATTAGCTCCAGCCATCTGCAGCAAATGGTCCAGCTCGCGCATGCAGGATCGAATGCGGCGCATAGACCGCACCGTCGAGACGCATCTGACCGCTGTTTGGCGCAATCACACCGCTGAGAATCTTGACCAGCGTGGATTTGCCGGCGCCGTTTTCGCCGAGCACCGCATGGACTGGCGGCGACACACTCAACAGACTTCCTCAAAAACGCTCTCTTCCATCCCAAAATATGCAGTGAGAACGTTCTCTTTTTTCTCGAAATGCGCTGTGATCAACAGATCATCGACGCTTGAATTGCGGAGCCACATATCTTCGGATTTTCATACCGGGCTGCTGTTTTCAACGGCGGTTCAATGAGACCGCAATGATGATGATGGCTCCTTTGATGACCTCTTGGATGCTGGTCGATAGACCGAGCACGAGAAGACCAAACCCGAGAATGCCTATGAAGATTGCGCCGACGACGGAACCGACGATTGATCCATAACCGCCAAAGAGACTTGTCCCGCCTATGATCACGGCCGCGATCACATCCAGTTCGAGACCCGCTCCCAGGCTGGGATTGCCGGCCGTGGAGCGGGCTGCGAGCATCAGGCCAGCAAGGGATGCGGTCATGCCGGATAGTACAAAGGCGAAAATCTTGACGCCGTCCGTGCGCACACCGGAAAAGCGCGCGGCAACAGCATTTCCACCGGTCGCATAGACACGTCTGCCGTAGGGCATCTGATGCAGCAGGTAGTAGCCGACAGCCGTAAGGACGATCGTCCACCAGATCGGTGCCTGTATGCCCAGAAAACTGCCGTTCCAGAACAGATTCGAAAAATCATCGTCGACGATCGACACTGGCCGGGTGCCGGTGATGGTCAGCGCCAGTCCGGAGAAGATAGACAACATGCCAAGCGTCACAAGAAACGATGGAATGCGCAGTTTTGTAACCAGCACGCCCGACACCGCGCCGATCGCGGCTCCGGCGCCCAACACCAGAAGGGCGGCGACATAGGTCGGCACACTTTGATCGAGCAGCAACGCTCCGATCATACCTGAAAAGCTGGCAACCGAACCGACCGACAGGTCGATTTCACCGCAGATGATAACGTACGTCATGCCGATCGCCATCACGGAGACGATGGCTGTGATACGCAGAACGGCGCTTGCGGTTGAGACCGACGCGAAGTGGGGGGCGAACAAGACGAAATAGAGGGTGATCGCCAGGAAGATCACATAGGTGATGTGATCGCGGAAAAAATTCATCGCACTTGCGCTCATCGGCATCGAGGATGGTTTCATGCTGCAACTCCTTGGGCGCGTACTGTGGTCTGTCTGGCGACCTCGGCCTGCAGCAACGCGCGAAGCCCAGTCTCGTCGTGCGCGCTGCCCATGCTGCGCGTTATCCGCCCCTGCGCCATCACCAGAATGCGATCGGACAAATCCAGAAGTTCTTCGAGTTCCGAAGAAATGAGCAGCACGGCGACGCCATCGCCTGCCGTGCGGCGCACAAGCTCGCGCATATCGCGCTTGGCATTGACGTCCACGCCGGAAGTTGGCTCATCTAGGATCAACAGCTTCGGCTTCATTGCCAGCCATTTTGCGAAGACAATCTTCTGCTGATTGCCGCCCGAAAGCTCCTGGGCTTTTTGTAAGGGACCGCGGCACAGGATATTAAGGTCGTCGCGGTATTGTCTGAACAAAGCCGCTATCCGGGCCTTTGCCATCGGTCCAAAGGGACCCGCGAGCGAGAAATCGGAAAGGCGGGGAAGCGCAAGATTCTCCTCGATGGAGCGCCCGCCAACAAGCCCTTCGAGCCGGCGGTCTTCTGGAACAAGGGCCACACCAGCAGTGATGGCCCCGCGGACGCTGCCCAGCCGAACGGATTCTCCTGCGACGGTGATGTGGCCGGATACATCCGGAAGGATACCGAACAAGGCCTTGCCCAAGGTCGAGCGGCCGCTGCCGACAAGCCCGGCAAGACCGACGATCTCGCCTGGATCGATCGAGAACGATACGTCGGACAGCTTGCGCGACGTGGCTAGATCGCGGACCTCAAGGGCCGGCGCCCCGACCGACGTTGCCGGGCGGCGTTTTGTGGGCGCTGCTGCGGTCGGCAAAGGTGCGTCGCCCCTTGGCCGTGACATCATCGCGGCGATATCCTCGATGGATGTCTTGCTCGGATCAAGTGGGCCAACCAGTCGCCCATCCTTGATGATCGAAATGCGATCCGAAAGCCGCAGCACATCGGCCATGCGATGGCTGATGTAGACGATACCGATTCCGCCCTGCTTTAGCTGACCGATGGTGCGAAAAAGCGTTTCTTCCTCGTGGATGGTCAGAGATGAAGTCGGCTCATCCATGACGAGCAGCTTGGCGCCCCGCGAGATCGCCTTGAGGATCTCGACCATCTGCCGTTGGGCGAAGGCCAGATCGCCCACGCGCGCAGAAGCATCAAGCGAGAAGGCGTACCGCTCGATCAGAGCCTGGGCATCACGAACCATTTTTCTGCTGTTGATACGCCGGCCAAAGGAGAGGGGCTCGCGAAGGACAAAGAGGTTTTCGGCAACCGAGCGGTTCGGCAAGACGCTCAGTTCCTGGAAGATCATTGCAATACCGCGATCGATCCTCTCGCGAAGCGACAAGCTGGTGACGTCCTCTCCGGCGAACAGAATGCGGCCCTCATCCGTTCGATAGGCTCCCATGAGAATCTTCATGAGCGTCGATTTGCCCGCACCGTTCTCGCCGAGCAGCGCGTGTGTTTCACCGGCCATGACCTCGAATGAAATATCAGACAGCACGCGGTTCGCGCCAAACGACTTGCTGATGCGTTGCATCGCTACAATCGCGTTCTGGGACGGTGACGTTTTCGCTTCGGCCATGACGATTTTCTCGGTCGCTCGGGAGCGTCGGCGGACTGTTGGAGCCCGCCGACGGAACAAGGGGGCTAGAAGCACTTGCCGTTGCAGATTTTTACCACTGAGGCTGGAGCATCTTCCTTGGTGACCAGCTTGAGGGCGCTGAGAAGGTCGAGCTTCTTGACGCGCAACGTCGGCACCGAAATGTATGGCGGGACGTCATGTCCAAGCAACGCAAGCGCGGCCGCCTTGGCCTCGGCGACGCCCTGGTCGTAGGGACGCTGCGCGCCTACGGCCAGAAATTCGCCGCGTGCAACGTTCAGCGCGCTGTCCGCGGCAATGTCATTCGTGGTGACGACGATGTCGCGGCCGAGTGTCTTTGCCGCGGCCACGACTTGCTGGGCGGGCGTGTCCCAGGCAACGAAAATACCCTTCATGTCGGGATGCGCCGTCAACATTGCGGTGGCAACCTCGTAGGCCTTCTCTGGCGCCGTGAAGGTGCCGACATCCGCGACCTTGATATCGGGATGTTCGCCGAATGCCTTCAAGGCACCGACCTTGCGGGCCGCGACGGAGTAGTAATAGTCATAAACCAGCGTGATGATGCCGACCTCACCCTTGCCGCCAATCGCCCCGACAAGTTCCTGCGCGGCGAAATAGGCATTCTTTTCATTGTCGGAGGCGACAACGGTCACATAGTCCTTGCCCGGGGCCATATCGACCGGGACGTTGTCCATGAAAACCAGCTTGATGCCGGCTGCCGCCGCCTTCTTGTAGGCTTCGGACTCAGATTTCGGATCGATCGGAATCGAGAAGATTACGTCCGGCTTGCGGGCGGTCATCTGCTCCAGATCGCTGATTTGCTGGCCGGGCTGGAACTTGGCGTCGGTGGTTCCTACGACCTCGATACCGAGGTCCTTGAGCGTGTTGCTGATTCCGGCGACCTGCAACTGAGGCCAGCCGGCATCCATGGTGTGCATCACCAGTCCAGCGGTAAACTTTCCCGCCTTGAGCTTGGCAAGGTCCTCATCGGAGAATTTCAGCACGTCCGGCGACACCGCCGGCGGACCATCCGGGAAGCCTGGGACGGGTTGGCCTCTCGGCGACAGGGGCAGCGGCTCGAGCAGAGCTTGTGCTTCCGGTGGGATGGTGTCATCGGCGAGAGCCGACGATCCGGCCAGTCCCGATAGCGCCAACGCCAAGGCGGCCGCCATAAATCCACGATAGTGCATTTCATTCCTCCCGATCATATGAAACGGCCGTAGCGGCCGGGTGGCGACCTGGCTGGTCGTACTGGTTGGGCGCTGTTCAGCGCCCGTAAGGCATCAATGCCGCCGTGGCGGCACCCGAATAGTTCACGTAGACCGTCTTCTTGCGCATGTAGCTCTCGAGCCCATGCACGCCGTCGTCGCCGCCCAGCCCGCTTTCGCGGAAGCCGACATGGAAACCCTGCAGCATTTCCGGTCCGATCCGGTTCACGTAGATCTCGCCGAACGAAACCTCGTTGACGGCGTTCATGACGCGGCCCAGATCATTGGTGAAAAGATAGGCCGACAGGCCATAGTTGCTGGCATTGGTGATGCTGACAGCCTCCTCGAAAGTGTCGAAGGGCATGATCGGCACGACCGGGCCGAAGATTTCGCGCGTCATGATCGGCATGTCAGGCGTCACATCTGTCAGTACGGTCGGATTGAGCCAGTAGCCGCCATCGACGGGCGCCTTGGTCGGGCGCCCACCGGCGAGAGCAAGCCTCGCGCCGCCCGCCACGGCTTCCGCAAGCACCGCCTCGACCTTTTCCAACTCTTCACGGCTGACTTTCGGGCCGATATCGGTATTTGTGTGCATCGGATCACCGACGACGAGCGACTTGGAGAATTCCACAAAGCGTGTGACGAACTGATCGTAAATCGAACGGTGAACGAGCGTGCGTTCGTTGCAAATGCAGACCTGTCCGCAATTCATGTATCGCGACGTGGCTGCGGAACGAACCGCCAGGTCGAGATCGGCATCAGCCAGGACGATGAATGGCGCCTTGCCGCCAAGCTCCAGCGAAACAGGCGTCAGATTGCGCGAAGCGTTCGCCATGATGCGCTTACCGGTCGGTACGCTTCCAGTCATGGTGATGAGGTCGACGCCGGGTTCCGTGCAGAGCACTTCGCCTATGGTTTCACCCCGTCCCGTTATGATGTTCACCACGCCGTCCGGCACGCCCGCTTCGACAAAGATGCGAGCCATTTCGAGCGCCGAAAGCGGCGTGTCTTCATGTGGTTTGAGGACGATGGTGTCGCCGGCGATCATGGCGGGCGCCACCTTTCGGCTGACCAAGGCGCTCGGGTAATTCCACGGAATGATGGCGGCGACAACGCCTACCGGTACACGCTGTATCCAGACCTGCTCTCCCGCGTAGTCGGACGGCAAGATCTCACCTTGAATGCGACGGGCAAATTCGGCGTAGTAGTCGAAGAACTCGGCTGCGCCGCCGACTTCACCTATTGCTTCATTGATCGGTTTGCCTTGTTCCCTGACCACCACCTCGGCCAGATGCCGGGCGTTCTGCCGGATCAAGACCGCGATCCGCTTCATGATCGCCGCACGGGCAAGAGGCGATTTGAGCCCCCAAGCCTTCTGCGCCTTGCGGGCGGCGTCTATCGCCTGGCGAGCCTGGTCTGGGCTTGCCTCGGGCACGTCGACAAAGGCCTTGCCGTTAGCCGGGTTGATAACCGAGCGCGTGCCAGCTTCGCCGATGACGAACTTCCCGTTGATCAACATGAGATACGATGTCTTTTCTTCTGCTGACATGGTTCAATCCGGTTCTGCGTGCGTTGCAGGCGTGCCGACGCCTAAGGGTTGGATTTCGCCGCGGCCATCTGGACCGCGAACTCGATCGCTTCGACCAAGCTGTCCTCATTGGCGATGCCCTTGCCGGCGATGTCGAAGGCCGTGCCGTGGTCGACGGAGGTGCGGATGATCGGAAGGCCGAGCGTGACATTGACACCGGAGAGCGCTTTCCACTCACCGGTCTCGGGATCGACATTGAAGCCGAGCAGTTTCACCGGGACATGGCCCTGATCGTGATACATCGCGACCACCGCGTCATACTGGCGGGCGCGCAACTTGACGAAAACCGTATCGCCGGGAACAGGCCCAAACACGGCAAAATCGGCGGAGTTGTAGGAGGCGACGACCGGGGTCGTGATGTCGATATCCTCCCGGCCGAAAATGCCGCCTTCGCCGGCGTGCGGGTTAAGCGCGGCAATCGCAATTCGGGGATGGGAAATGCCAAGGCCGTGCAACGCCTCGACCGTCAACTGGATAACCCGCCGCAACCGAGGTTCGGTCAGTTTCGATGGAACCTGGGCCAGCGCGACGTGGGTCGAGACGTGGCTGACGCGAAAATCGCCATGGGCGAGCATCATCACGGAATCGCGGGCGCCTGTCAGTTCTGCCAGCATGTCGGTGTGACCGGCATAATGATAGCCGGCCAGATTGAGCGCCTCCTTGTTGAGGGGAGCCGTAACGATGCCCGCAATTGAACCGGCCTGCGCCAGGCGAACGGCCTTTTCGATCGCCAGATAGGCGAGGCGCCCGCCTTCCGCCGACAAGACGCCTGTCTCGATAGGTGTGCGTTCGGGGCCGGCTTCGAGAATGGCTAGCGGCGGAAAAACCCCGGTGGCCGAAGCCGACGGCTGTTCCTCCTCGATGCGCCCGGAAATCGACTCCATCGCACGCATCGCGGTGACGCTGCCGATTATGAGAAGGGACAACGATCCGTCGGCAAGGCGCGGTTTCAGCCGTGCGCATGCCTTTGCGATGATCTCGGGGCCGATGCCCGCAGGATCACCCATTGTGATGCCGAGTCTTGGACCAGACATGAACGCCTCTAATTGGTCAATTGTGAGCATCTTCTAAGCCTTATAACCATCAATGCGCAATAGTTTTCTTTCGCGGTCATTCGTAATCAACGGTGCGGTGAAAATCGGCATGTTTTCAACCCCTCCGAGGGGGGCGAGCCCATATCCCCGGGCTGCTGAACCGTCGTTGGACGTGATTTGACCGGCGCGAATGACCCGCCCCATGCCTTTGGCCGGCGACGGTCCTGATCAGCGATGGGCTGGAGTCGCGAGCCTGCAGAAGAGGGCGCTGTCGCCGAATGCGCCAGATTTCGAGATTGTGGCCAGCCCCTTGAAAACACCGCCTTCGATCCTGGAAATCGGAAGCCCCGGCTCGATCTCGCTCTCGACCGTGAGTTCGACGACGCCCAGGCTGGAGCACACCGATCGCAATGTTTCACCGCCGGTGACGAGCAGCGTTCCGGGCAGTGGCAAGCCGTCGAGAAGCGAGGCAAACACCTTGCCGATATGATCCGCCACCGCGTGGCGATCACCCGATGCAGCGACGGTGACAACCGATGGCGCGCCTCTCATGATCCGTTTCGCCAAATCCCTTTTCGCTTTGTCGATGTCGCGTTCCACGACGATATGCGCGTCCGCATGGCTGGCGGAAAAGCAGGCCACCTGCGCCGTCGTGACTTCGTGATTTGTGCCGACAAGGCCAAGGAACGGGGCGGGCAATGCCGGAATAGGCATGCGTGGCGTGCCCACGTGCCGTGCCAGCGCTGCAGCCAGGCCGCCCGTACCAACCCAGAGTGTCCGCGGCGCGCTCGCCGTTGCAACGATTTCGTCCAGGTCCTTGTCCGTTTCGGCGTCGTAGAGTGTGATGAAATGAACCGGCCGCGCGCCCGGTACCGACCGGCCAGACGAAAAGCGCTGACCCAGGCCGGCGACGATGTCGGGACCTACCATTTCGGACCGGTCGAGCCGCCATTGACGCCCAAGACGTGTAACGCGGCCCTGAAAGGGGAACGCGGGTGCCAGAACAACGCGCTGGTACCCACCCTCGACGATGCAGGCTTGTATTTCGGCGATGACGTGACCGCGCAGAAGGCTGTCGATCTTCTTGAAACTCAGTTGTCCGGCGGCAAGCCACGGCGCGTACCTCGAATGTCTCGCGACGGCGGTTGTCTCGGCACCCTCACGTGTGGCGATATCGACAGCCAAACGCCCCGAGAGCGCACGATCCAGTTGCCAGCTCACGCCGACACCGTGGCCTGGCGAGGCGAAGCAAACCGCGCTGTCCAGAGCGCCAGTCAGGTCGTCCGCGATGATCCGGATATCGACAGTCTCAAGAGCGCTCAACTGAAGAACCCGGACGGCTGACGCGCACGACGCGGACGTTCACATCGAGCGTCCGAAGATTGGTGAGGTTGGCCTGATCGATGCCGTCATCGGTAATGACCTGGTGGATGTCGGACAGGCGGCAGATGGTGCAGAAATTGGGAGTGGTGAATTTGGAATTGTCGGCAAGCACGACCACCCGGCGTGCCGCGGCGATCATCGCCTGCTTCATCGCCGCGACCTCGAGCGAGGTCTCCGTGAGCATGTCCCCGGTGATGGCATGCGTGCCCAGAATTGCCACATCGGCGTGGATGGTGCGCAGGAAATTCTCGCCAGGCTGGCCAACCAGAGTTAGGGAACCCGGCTTGCAGGTGCCTCCAAGCATGACGAGGCGTACTCCCGGCACGGTTGCGAGTATCTGCGCGATCGCCAGACTGTTGGTGACGGCAGTAAGCGCAATGGGTGCAGCCGCGATGGCGCGGGCGACTTCCAGAACAGTCGTGCTTGCGTCGAAAATGACACTCTGGCCGGGGCGAAGTTCCGACATCATGGCCGCACCTATGGCCTCCTTCTCAGCCCTGGCGAAGTGTGCGGCAGTGGCGAGATCCGGCTCGAAGGTGGCGAGTTCCGTGCGTTGAAGCATTGCTCCGCCATGCGTTCGCTCCAATGCTCCCTGCCGTTCCAGTGTCTCGAGGTCGCGCCGGATGGTCGAAGGTGACGCGCCGATGAGATCGATGAGTTCCTGAACGCCAACGGTTCCTTCCCGTTTAAGGCATTCGAGAATGAAAGCATGGCGCTTGGCTGGGATCAGATCGACCCGTCCACGCCCGCCATCGTCTTCCCATGACCCGGCGGACGCTGACGGCGCCATATCTTCCACCGTTGATTTTCGAACATTCCTTGCCACGTTCCTATCTCCGCACAGTGCAGCAACACGCTCGCCGGAATCATGGCGAGCCCAGCATCGCGAATATCACGAATCCATTCGGCGAGCCCACTGGTTTGTTATGGCGATGAGCGAATTCCAATCGCTTTTGGCCTCATTAGAATTATTTTGACTGATTTTGACCATATGTGATAAGCGATGATCGTCAATCGTCGTCAATTGGCGCTGACAAGTGCGCAGTTCTTGTCAAAAAATGGGAAATTAAGTCAGCGATTCAGAGCGCTTGGCTCTGTTGCGAACCGGGTTGGAGGAACCATGTCTTTCTTGTCGAAGCTGAAATCGGCCCTTGTCGGCGCCGCTGCTGCGGCCGTCTTGTCAACGGCGGCTGTCGCTGCCGATGAACCCACGGTCGGCGTTGTCGTGCCGACCCTGGATGCGCAATTCTGGAACAGCTATGTCGCCTTCATGAAGAAGGGAGCGGATGAGCTTGGGGTAAAGCTCGTCGTGCTCAATGCCGACAACAAGCCCGACCAGATGGTCAAGTCGCTTGAGGACCTGGTGGCCCAGAAAGTTGACGGCATTGTTTTCACACCCTATTGGGCCACTGCCGCTCGTGGGCTTACCTTGGCGAAGGAAGCCGAGATACCGGTCGTTCTCACCGACAGCTACCCGGATTTTTCGCCTCAAACCGAGCGTTTCCCCAATTACATCGCCTTTATCGGGCCGAGCGATGAAGGCGCCGGATACCAAATGGCCAAGGCGCTGTTCGCAGCGATCAAGCCGGGGTCGGATGGCAAGAAAGTGATCGGCGTGGTGAACGGCACCGCCGGCACCTCGGTCGCCATCGATCGTCGCAAGGGGCTGGAAGACGCTCTCAAGGAAGCGCCCGATGTGCGCGTCGCCGGCGAAGTCGATGGCAATTTCGTCCGTGATACGTCACAGACCGCGTTTGAATCGCTCTTCCAGGGCAATCCGGACATCACCGGCGTCTGGGCTGCGAACGGCGGCACTGCGACCGGCGTGATGGCTGCTCTCAAGAATCACGGGAAAGCGCCCGGCAAGGACGTTATGGTCGTCGGAATGGATCTCAACCCTGAGAATGTCGATGCGGTAAAGTCCGGCGACCTGCTTTTCGATATTGGCGGTCATTGGCTTCAGGGCGGCTTCGCCCTTGTCGCGCTTTTCGATCAGATCAAGGGTATTCCGGTTCCCGCGGGCGCCGACAATGTCAAGCTGAAGCTGCTGCCGCTGACCAAGGATCGCGTCGCGCAGTTCGAGAAGGACTTTCCTGGCGGCGTGCCGACATATGATTTCAGGCAGCACTCCCGCTTCTACAACAAGGATGCCAAGCCAGCCGTTTTCGAGATGCAATATAGCAACTGAACGTACGGTTGGACCTGCCTGCAATCCCACGGTTGCGGGCAGGACCTGCCTGGCATTTGGGCGTATTCAATTCATGACACTGACTGCGAGCGACCTGCGCAAGAGCTACGGCCAGACACGCGCCGTGGATGGCGTATCGGTGGTGCTTCGGCCCGGTATGGTTCACGCCATCGTCGGCGAAAATGGAGCCGGCAAATCGACGACCTTGCGTATGCTCGCTGGCGCGGAACGGCCTGACAGCGGCGTTATGACGTTGGATGACGCAAGATATGCCCCACCAAGTGTTATCGGTGCGGCGGCCCTTGGCGTGTCGCTTGTATACCAGGAAATCACGATCAACCGTTCGCTGACCGTTGCCGAAAACATCTTCATCGATCGTCTGCGACAGTTCGCCGGCTCTCTCGGTTTTGTCGATCGCAGGCGTATGGAATTGGCGGCGCAAGCGATCCTCGAACGGATTGGCGCGCAAATATCGGTCTCTGCCGACATAGGCAGCCTCAATCTCGGCGAGCTGAAATGCATCGAGATCGCCCGAGCGCTGTCTACAAATCCGAAAATCCTCCTTCTCGACGAATCCACCGCCTATCTCGATCATCGAGAGGTTCAGGCTGTCCTTGGCGTCATCAGCGAACTCAAAGGGCAGGGGATGACCGTAGCCTTCGTCTCTCATCATCTCGACGAGGTGCTTGCCGTCGCGGATGAATTGACGATCCTGAAAGACGGGCAATATGTCGGAACCTATCGCAGGGCCGAGATCGAGCCCAATGAAATTCATCGCCGCATGGTGGGGCGCGAACTCGCGAAAAGCATCTATCCGCCGCGGCCGCCGAAAGATCCAGGCAAGCCGCGACGGGGTCCTGTTGTCTTCGAAGCCTGCGAGGTCGCCGTTGGGCGCGAACTCGACGGCGTCAGCCTGGATGTACATGCCGGCGAAATCCTCGGCCTTGCCGGATTGAAAGGCGCTGGCGCCGAAGCGCTGTTCGCAGCCATTTGCGGCGACTTGCCTTTGCGCAGTGGCTCGATGAAGCTTGCAAATGGTTCATACGCGCCGTCGAGTCCGACTTTCGCCTGGCGACAGGGCGTCGCTCATTTGCCTGGTGACCGTCACAATGAAGGCCTGATCGCCGACTTCAGTCTCCTCGACAATCTGGTGATGGCCCGCCCACCGCATCGTGGGCCGTTCTTCGATCGCGCCGCTGCCATTGCCATCGCGGGTGACCTCATCGCCCAGTTCGGCATCAAGACGCAAAGCGTCGACGCGTCCTGCCGTTCGCTCTCGGGCGGCAATTTGCAAAAGGTGGTGATCGGCAAATGCTTGGCTGTCCAGCCACGTCTGCTCCTGCTCAACAATCCTACACGCGGCGTCGATATCGGCGCCCGCGCGGAAATCTATCGCATCATTCAGCAGAAGGCGGCGCAGGGCCTCGCCGTGATCCTGTCTTCAGAAGACATGCCTGAGCTGATCGGTATGTCGGACCGTTTGCTGGTGCTCCGGCAAGGACAAATTACGCATCGCATCGAGACGGCAGCCGATGCCACCGAGCATGACATCATTGGACATATGGCCTGACCATGGAAACGAACGTGACCTCGATCGCCACCAAGAGACCGAACGCAACCAGGGAACCCGGCGTCAATGCCAGGTTCGAAGTCGTCAAACGCGGCTTTCCGCTTGCCATGCTCGTCCTGCTCATTGTGATCTTCTCGATAGCCTCGCCACGCTTCCTGACCTTCAGCAACCTTCTCATCGTGCTTCAACAGGGCACGGTGCTGCTGGTTGCTGCGCTCGGCATGACCTTCGTCATCATGGCCGGTTCAATCGATCTTTCGGTCGGTTCAATTGTTGCACTGGCGGCATTGGCAGCCGCATTGACAGCTGACAGCCTTGGCGCCGCGGCGATCATTCCCGCCATTGCCGTCGGTGCTGTTGCCGGATTGATCAACGGCGTTCTCCTGGCCAAAGGCAAGGTGCCGTCCTTCATCGCAACCATGGGAGCGATGGTGGTCTATCGCGGCATCGTGCTGCTTTTTACACGTGGCGCTCCTGTCTCGATCGAGGATGAGCAATTCCTTGATGTCTATACCAATCGGACTTTGGGCATTCCGCACTCCGTGATCGTTGGCCTGGTGCTGATGGTTGTCGCGTATGGCATCATCAACAGGACGGTGTTCGGGCGCGAGGTTCGCGCCATAGGCGGTGGGGAACGTGTCGCCATTCTAACGGGCATTCAGGTCGCGCGCGTGAAAATCTATATGTATGTGCTTCTCGGTGCCTTGTGCGGCATTGCCGGCTTGCTACAAGCCGCGCGCGCCATGGCCGCCACCGCCCAACTCGGGGAGGGGCTTGAACTGGACGTCATAGCCGCGGTGGTCGTCGGCGGAACACCATTGACTGGAGGCGTAGGCAGTGTTGTCGGTACCATGCTGGGTGTTTTGATCATCACTCTGCTTTCCAACGGCATGAACATGGCCGGTGTCGATCCGTACCTTCAGAATATCGTCAAGGGTACGGTTTTGGTCTGCGCCGTATTCGTGACCATTGATCGCAAGAAGATCGGCATCATCAAGTGAGCGTCGACCTGCGGTTGGGCGAGATCTCGCGCCTTTCTGATCTTCGTGCACTCGACGTTGTATCTCCAGTCTGCTGGCGAACTCGCTGCTGGTCGCCGTCCGTCGCTCTCCCAGCCACGTACGCCATGGTGCGGTTGAAGGGTGGCGGTCGCTTCCTGCCGGCTTTCACGCAGGCGACCTACGTGGCGTAAGCGGTTCGCCCAATTTGACTCAAGAAGCTGATTCAGCATTTGCTGACCATATTCATTTTGAAACGAATGGCAGCTTTGCGCCTCCGTTCGCTAATTCGGGATGCCTTTGCCACTACCCAAAGGCAGACGTCACCCGAAAGCCGTTCCCTCTGGGTAAAAAAGCCGCGTTACCTCTTTGGCCAGCTCATGGGTTCCGACAGCGCCTGCATAACGTGGAGCTCAAAAGCGCCGGGCGCGTGGCTTGCCTCGGCCAACTGCCGGGCATCCCACTCTCGGACAATGCTGCCCTCGGCCAGAAGCACCGCGCGGTTGCAAAGGCCGGGAACGGCTTCCACGATATGGGTGGAGATGATGACCGCGTGGCTGCCCCCTCAGTGCGATGGCACGGATGATGCGCTTGACCTCAAAGGCGGCGAGCGGATCGAGGCCATTCAGGGATTCGTCGAAGATGAGCAGCGGTGGCGCGCCGAGCAATGCGGCGGCAATGGCAATCTTGGCCTGCGTGCCAAGCGAATATTCGGCAATCGGCCGTTCGAGCCAGCGCCTCAGCCCCAATCTCTCGACAACTTCGACGCCAGGCCAGTCATTCTCCGTACAGCCACGGATCGACGCGACGAGCTGGAGATATTGCCGCCCGGTGAGCGCTGCCGGCAGTTCAGGCGGATCGATGGCCAGACCGAAGCCGGCCTTGGCGGGCTCCGGCGCGCTGGCGAGATCGCGGCCGTCGATCGCCACACTTCCCTGGAGCAGCCGGATCTGACCGGTGATCGCCTTCAGCAAGGTGGATTTTCCTGAGCTGTTTGCGCCGAGCAGGCCAAGGATGTCACCCCGATCGAGCGTCATCCCGATGCCGGCGACAACTGGTCGGCCCCCATAGCCGGCGCCGAGCCCGCGAACCGCGAGTATCTCGACAGGATCGACACTGCTATCCATGGCGATATCTCCGTTGCGCCCGGTGCCACAGGAACAGGACAAGGGCGGCAAAGCCGATCAGCACCGTGCGCCCATATTCGAGCGACTCGTAGCTGGTGTAGGCGATGGCGCCGAGGAAGCTCAGCGCGGCGACGAATGGCGCGGTCATGAAATAGGCGGCAAACACCGCATAGGCGCCGTTCAGCGCCAGCAGCCAGAAGCCGCTAGCGAGCGGCATCGCCCAGGCCGAGGCTCAGCCGCCAAGGCAGCAACGGCCGGCAGGAGAAAGTAGGCGACCGACAATTGCAGGGGCAGCCGCGCCAGGCGCAGCCAGGCCCTGGTGAAGCCGAGCGGAGCCGTGCGCAGCACTGGCGAGTCCAGCGGATGGAAGCGCGCGCTCAGCATGAAGACGAGAAGGCCGCCGGTCAGGCCGGCCATGGCCGCCGGCACGGCATCGTGACGAACGAAGCTGATGGAGGCAGCAACAACCGTCGCGAAACCAAACAGGATGGCTGCTCCCACCAGCCGCCACGAAAGTACTATGCGGCCGGCGGGTAGATCCCAGGCCCAGCTGGAGAGCCACGCCGGTGTCGAACGATCGACGGCACCTAGCAAGGGCCGGCGCCCGTCCGGATCCCTTGCCAGATCGGCAGTGTCGGCGTTGACCAGGTCGCGCGCGCTCCGCAGGCACAGGACGGCTGTCGCACAGAAGCTGGCGCCAAACAGGATCGCGGCGCCGAGACCCCAGGTCGGTGCCAGTGGTTTTGCAATGACGAGACAGCCAAGGCCTACTGCTGCTGCGACGATGAAAACAATGGGGACGCCCAGCGCACACGCCGCCACCGCCGCCATGCGCCGGCGCTCCCGAAGCGACAGCGGCAAAGCCTTCAGGAAAGGCGCGAAGGCGCGCGACAGGCAAAGCCTGGCGAGCGCGTTGCCAGCGAAGCCGCCAAGAATGAGAAGCGCGCTCGGCAAACCAAGCAGCCACAGCGCCTGCTCCTGCCGCAGCGTGGCCGCCCCGGCCTGCAACGCGACAACGACGTCGGCCATGGCGTAGGCAAAAAGGGCCCAGCCACCAAGCCCGATCCAGGCAAGGTCGCGGCGGCGCATCGAGCGCAAGCCAGCCGAGAGTTCGCGTCGGAGCAAGGTCAGGACAAGCCCGTCGTGCCGCATTGTTCCATCTTCGTGATCGGGCCTCAAAGCCGGTTGGATATCGACATAGGTCGGTGACGATTGTGCCGCCAGTAGGGCCGTAGCGGCTCAGCCTCCCACAGAGGTTTGGCGGTTACATTCTTCAGCGCCATCAGGAGATAGCCCTGCATCGTCGCCTGAAGGCTGGTCGTGGCGGTGCGCACCCCGCCGTCGCGTCCTTCACCGCCGCTTCGTCAAAGGGTTTGGCTGTTTGTGCCGCCGCCACAATGGTGCCCGCGGCACGCAGTTCGCGCAGTGCCTGGAAGGTGCGAGCGCCGTTGTCGCGCAGCACGCCACGGAACTCCTTCCTTACCTCGGGCGGATAAGTGCTGGCAATCTCCGACAACAGCACGCGCGCGCCGCGCCCTTGCGCAGGCCGTGCAAGGCATAGCCGAGCAGGAAGAAGTTGACCCCGAGCGAAAGGGCGAGCACCACCAGCGTCGCCGTCCATATCCGGGAACGCTTCAAAGCGAGCCCTCCTCTGCCGGATCATCCGGGACACGCCATAAGCCAGCGACGATCCCGACGCCAGCGCCAGAAGCTCCATATCGGACGGATCGTCCTGCAGCCGCGCCGCCTGGTAGCCTGCCAGCGTCGCCGCTATGAGCGCGGCAGCAGCGCAGGCGGCAAACCCGGCCCGACTCAAGAGCAGGCGCGGCAGGAAGGACGGCCGGCTCGAACCGGCTTCGATGCGGGCTAGCACCTTGCGCGCCAGCGCCTGATCGTCTCCCTCGGCCAGCGCCGCCTCGAGCACGAGACGGTCGAGCGCGGCATCCGGATCGTCATTCCGCTCCGCCGCCATCAAGGCCAGCGCCTGCTGGCGGAAAGGCGCCGGCCATGTTTCGACGGTATCGAGGTCGACTTGCCGCAGCCGGACGGTCCGACGAGGATGACGAACTCACCGGACGCGATGTCGACAGATACGTCGTGGATAACCTTCGCCTTGCCAAGGGCTCTCTCGACGCCCGATATGGTGACCGCACTCATTAGTGTTTTCCTCAGAAAGAGACCTTGTCGCCACCCTTGAGCTGCAAAATTTGCCGCGCCTCGTCAGGGGTGGCCACCGAGGCACCGAGCCCCTCAATGATCTGGCGGACCTTCTTCACCTGCTCGGCGTTGGATTTCGCCAGCTGGCCCTTGCCGATCCACAGCGAGTCCTCAAGCCCGACGCGCACATTGCCTCCAAGCGCAATCGCCTGGGTGGCGATCGGCAGTTGGCTTCGGCCCGCGCCCAGCACCGACCAGTGGTAGTCCCGCCCAAACAGGCGGTCGGCGGTGCGCTTCATATGCGCGACATCCTCCGGATGGGTGCCGATGCCGCCAAGGATACCGAACACGCTCTGGACAAAGAACGGCGCCTTGACCAGGCCGCGCTCGACGAAATGGGCGAGCGTATAGAGATGGCCGATGTCGTAACACTCGATTTCGAAACGGGTGCCGTTCTCCGCACAGGTGCGCAATATGTGCTCGATATCGCCAAAGGTGTTGCGGAAGATGCGGTCGCGCGAGCCTTCGAGATATGGAAGCTCCCAATCATGTTCGAAGGTCTTGAAGCGCTCCAGCATCGGATAGAGGCCGAAATTCATCGAGCCCATGTTGAGCGAGGCGACTTCCGGCGCAAAGGTCGCCGCCGGCTTGACCCGCTCCTCGACGCTCATCGTCGCGGCGCCGCCGGTGGTGATGTTGATCACGCAGTCCGAGCGCTGCTTGATCACCCTGAGGA
>NZ_RZPQ01001300.1:0-782 GCF_003999135.1 Mesorhizobium sp. M7A.F.Ca.CA.004.06.1.1
GGTCCGCACCACCGATGTGACCAGCGCGCCGCTGCTTGATGCAATGCTTGTCATCCCAAGAGAGATGTTTGTCGGCGCCGCCCAGCGCGATCTCGCCTATATCGACGAGGACATCCGCATTGCCGCCGGCGCGGACGGCGCACGCTACCTGATGGAAGCATCCCCGTTGGCCAAGCTTATCCAACTGGCCGAGATCAATCCGACCGATTCGGCGCTCGATGTCGGTTGCGGAACCGGCTACGCCTCGGCCATCCTGTCGCGGCTGGCCAGGTCCGTGGTGGCGCTTGAGAGTGATTCGGCGCTGGCGGAAACCGCCAGATCGACGCTTTCGTCGCTGGGCTGCGGCAATGTGACCGTCGTCCAGGGTGCGCTGCCGCAAGGGCATGCCGCCCAGGCGCCTTATGACGTCATCCTTGTCGGCGGCAGCGTCGCGGAAGTCCCTGTGACGCTGCTGGACCAGCTCGCCGAGGGCGGCCGCCTTGTCGCCGTCGAAGGGCAGGGCAATTCCGGCGTGGCTCGTCTCTTTTTCAAGGCCGGGGGGGTTGTAACCGGAAGACGGGCATTTAATGCGGCAATTAAGCCACTACCGGGGTTTGAACGCATTCGTGCTTTCGAATTCTGAATGATTTGGCCTTGCAGCAGAGGCTTTGTCATGGTCGCTTGCATTTGAACGATCGCTGCTGATGCCAAACTGGGGGCACTTTGGGGTGAGCAGCAGGGAACATCGAACACGCGGCGCCGGCTGATCAATGAGAGAAGCAGGCGCGGCGCGGTTCCCATGG
>NZ_RZPQ01001301.1:0-782 GCF_003999135.1 Mesorhizobium sp. M7A.F.Ca.CA.004.06.1.1
TCTGCTAAGCGCGCCGGCGCGCCTATACATCGACGTTGTCCGAGGAATCCCGCCGATCGTCTGGCTGTTCATTATTTTCTTCGGATTGGGCAGCGGAGTGATCGTTCTCAGTTCATATCAGGCTGCCATCCTGGGCATGGGGTTGGTATCAACGGCCTATCTCGCTGAAATCTATAGGGGTGGCTTCCTGGCCCTCTCGAAGGGCCAGCGGGAGGCGTCCACGGCGCTCGGTATGTCGCGCCTGGATACGCTGCGCTATATCCTGGCGCCGCAGGTCCTGCGCGTCTCGGTTCCACCCATGGCGACCTTCCTTGTTAGCCTGCTCAAAGACACGACCGTGGCCTCCACGATCGGTGTCCGCGACGTGATGATGTACGCATCGCAGCAGGCTCAAGGCGGCGGCGGCAGCTTCGCGCCGTTCATTTTCGCCGCGCTTCTCTACATCGTGCTGTCCATACCCGTTGTCGTGTTGGCACGCGCCGTGGACGGGCGGCTGCGCTCAAGGGGGCAAGCGAAATGAGCGAGATGCTGGCTAACTGGCTGGACTGGTCGCCCCAGCTTTTCCAAGGAGCTATTGTCAGTCTTCAGTTGGCGGGCCTGGCGCTGCTGTTCGGATTGCCTATCGGCCTCGTTCTTGCGCTTGCCTCTTCCTCTGGAAACAGGCTCGTCCGCTATTTCGCGGTGGTATTGGTCGAGATCGGGCGTGGTGCGCCTGCACTCGTCGTCCTGCAGATGGTCTACTATGGATTGCCTGCTTCCGGGATGACCGTAAGTGCCTTCAC
>NZ_RZPQ01001302.1:0-780 GCF_003999135.1 Mesorhizobium sp. M7A.F.Ca.CA.004.06.1.1
GAAGAGACCCGCAACAGGTTCAGTTTTGAAGAATTGGCATTTGGGGAACTGCGACGATGAAAACGAAATTCGCTGCTTCGGTGCTGTCCGCACTGCTTTACGCCCAGGGCCTGCTCGGCTTTGCCGGTCTTGCTACCGTGCTCCTCCGGGACCGCGCCCATGCAAGCGAACTCACCATGGGCAGTGACATGCCGGTGGGGCCATCGCTTCTGCTGGTACGCTGAGCGTCAAGAGCATCGGGCCCAGAGATGGAAAATCCGATGCCCGAAAAAAGGGATTGCGCCAGTAGCAGGCAGTCAGTCGGCAAATTGCCGCGGCGGATCGAACCGATAGCCGGCGCCACGTATTGTGGTGATGGTGTCGGTGTCGAGCTTGCGGCGCAGCCGCACGATGCGCGAATCGATCGAGCGATCGAAGGCGTCGGCGTTTTCGGCCGGTGCCGCGGCGATGATATCGTCACGCGTCAGCACCTTGCGCGGACTGGCCAGGAACAACCTGAGCAGGGCCACCTGGCCAGGCGAAAGCTGTTCCTCGGAGCCGGAGCGATGCATGACCATGGCCGATCTCAGATCGACGGTCGCGTTCTCCAGCACGATCAGTTCCTGGGTGCCCCTGCCGCGGCGCGAAAGCAGACCGCCGACACGGGCGGCCAGTTCACGGACATTGAGCGGGCTCTCGACGACGTCGGCCGCACCAAGCTCCAGCGCCAGCACCTTGTCGACAAGATCGGCCGGGCGGCAGATCAGAATGAAATCCGGTCCGCCCTCACCGCCCCCACCT
>NZ_RZPQ01001303.1:0-780 GCF_003999135.1 Mesorhizobium sp. M7A.F.Ca.CA.004.06.1.1
ATCTCGTGCAGCGGCACGCCGCGATCGACCGCCTCGCGCACCAGCCGATAGTTGTTGGCGATACCGCCGACGAAATGCTCGCCGAGAATTTCCTGGACGTCCGCCTGCTTGATGCCGTTGTCGAACATCTTCTGTTCGAAACGGTTGACGATGACGTTCGGCTTCACTTCCTTGCCGGCAGTCTCGTAGACCGCCTGGATCAGCCGCTGGGTGTGGCGCAGGCACGGCACCGTCATTTCCGCGACGATGTAGAGCTTGTTGGAACCGAGCAGCACGGTTTCCGTCCATGGAAACCAGGTGCGTGGCATGTCGATGACGACATTGTCGAAATAGGCCGAAACGAGGTCCAGCATGCGCACCACGACATCGGTCTTGAACGAGCGCATCTCTGCTGGATGCGCCGGTGCCGCCAGCACGCACAGCCCGCTGGCATGCTTGGACAGCATCACGTCGAGCAGTTGCCGGTCGAGACGCTCGGGCTGGTTCTCGATCTCGGTGATGTCGAAACGCGGTTCGAGGTCGAGATATTCGGCACAGGCGCCCTGCTGGAAATTGAGATCGACGACGCAGGTCGAGGCGCCGCGCGTCACCGAGTGATGCAGCTGGAAAGCGGTCTGCAGCGCCAGCGTGGTGGTGCCGACGCCGCCCGCGGCAGGCATGAAGGTGTAGATCTGCGATTCGGTGTTTTCCTCGCGCCCGGGTCCCTGCAGCGCCCGCACGACGGAGCGCACCAGATCGGCCGTGGTGATCGGCTTGACCAGGAAATCCGCGACCTTGAGC
>NZ_RZPQ01001304.1:0-777 GCF_003999135.1 Mesorhizobium sp. M7A.F.Ca.CA.004.06.1.1
CTCGTAAGATTCGTCTCGCAGAATGCGTCCGTCCCCGGTCCGGTTGAACCAGCTGTATTTGTAGTTACCGAAGGTGCCAGGCCAAAAATGGAAATACTCATAGGGATCGCCTTGCAGTTGCCGCGTTTCCATCGGCATCGCCCCATCTTTGCGGCGCGGCAAGACAACCATTTCGGAGCGATCGAAACTGTTGCCTAGAATTCGCTTTCGATCGTTGCGATCGGCAAAGCGTTTCAGTTTTGCCCTGGTCCATTTTTCAGCTTCCTCGGTCCAGTAACAGCCCGACTGTGCTTTCAGGTAATCAATTTTTGCCTCGCCAAGAGCGGAGATCTGGCCCTCGTCGTTAGGGTCCGACTGCTTGAAATAGTTCATTGATGTGGCTGTCTGCTCGGCAAATGAAACACTGAGCGCCTGCTTGAACCGCTCGGTATTTTCAGTGCCCGGCCCGGACACTATGAATTCGCCGTCGTGATTGTTTGATGGATTGCCGCCTTTGGCCATGATGCATCTCCCTTCTGAGGCTTCATGGTTGATCGAATGCGGCCGGCTTCCTAGTCGTCATATGACGATGGTCCGCGGGTTCGCTGCGCACGTTTCCCGGATTGCAAGCTGATTTCGCGCGTCTGGCTCGCACGCCATGCCGGCCGGCAACGTCCCTCGGAGCCACTTCGGCTTTGACTGTAGCACCTGCATGGCCTCTAACTCACGTCTGGATATAGCCATGTCAAAGCACCGTCTGCCCCTGGTCGCCGCTATCTATCTTGGTTCGTTCGTGGC
>NZ_RZPQ01001305.1:0-777 GCF_003999135.1 Mesorhizobium sp. M7A.F.Ca.CA.004.06.1.1
CCTGGTCATTGGGCGCGCGATTGTGCAGGCCGAAGCGGCCGAGCTCGGCACTGTCGTTGATGTCGATGAATGGCGTCAGCTTGGCCGGTGTCACCGATGGGTCGACGACGCCTTTGGGGGCGACCGGCCTGTCAGCGCCGTCGAAGGCGCCGCCGGCGATGTCGGTCGCGGTGGATAGGTCGACGACGTTGACCTGGCGATAGAGCGAGGCGTCGCCCTTCAGGCCCTGGCCGTTGCCGCTGTCGCGCGCCAGCATCAGGAAGCTCTTGTCGGAGAGTGCCACGATCTCGCTCTGCGCGGCGACCTTGGTCTTGCCCTTGGCATCCTTGAACACCGGCAGCGGCACGACATATTCGTGCGCCAATTTGAGATGGGCGAGGTCGGACGTGTCATAGACCAGCGCCCTGGTGTTCTGGCGGGTCGAGCCGGAATCGCCGCCGTCCTGCCTGGCCGCCGACTGCAGCACGGCGATCAGGAACTTGCCGTCGGGCGTCATCGCCATGCCTTCGAGGCCTTGATTGTTCTGGCGGCCGGTGTCGGGATCCTTCGGATCGGGCTCGGCGGCACCGGGTCCCGGATTGTCCGAGGCGAAGTTCGGCGTGCCGTGGCGCATCGGCACCAGCGCAGCCGGTGGCTGGGTTGCCGACAGCAGATGCCCGTCGGCGGAAAACCGATAGATGTTCGGGCCGTATTCGTCGGAGATGAACATCGAACCATCGGGCAGTCGCACGATCGCCTCGTTGTCGAGCGCCAGCTTGCCAGTGTCGGCTTGCGGCA
>NZ_RZPQ01001306.1:0-775 GCF_003999135.1 Mesorhizobium sp. M7A.F.Ca.CA.004.06.1.1
GCGGCGGCTCGCGCCGCGACCGCGGACGCATCCTGGCGGCGCTTGACGCCAATGGCTGCCGCGACGACGCCGTCGCGCCTCGGCGGGCGCCTTTGCAGGAAGCCAACCGCGAGGGCGGCAGCGCAAACCTGTTCGATCAGCTTTTTGGCGGCAACAGCCAGCAGCTCGATATGCTTGATGAGCCCAACCAGCCCGACGATCCCGGCGAGGAGCGCAATGTCCGCCGTGTGCTCAACCAGCCCGGCATACCCGATTTTCCGAGCGTCGGCGGTGAGTTCCACACTTCCTGTGTGCGCACCTGCGACGGCTACTTCTTCCCGATGTCGAACTCAGCCTCGGCAGGCGATTTCGAACGTGACCAGAAGAATTGCGAATCGAGCTGCCCCGGCACCGAGATGCAGGTTTTCTATTCGCGCGGCATGGACGACGATTCGGCCTCGATGACGTCATCCGTCACCGGCCGGCCCTACAGCGAATTGCCGACCGCCTATCTCTACAAGCAGCCCGATATGTCGCGGCTGCCGGCTTGCGGCTGCAACGCCGCCGCGCAGGGTTTTCAGATCATCGCCGGCAACCCGCCGAATCCGGAACAGTTGCAACCCGAGACGGACTCCGCACCGTTCATTCCGGTGCCGATCTCCAAACCGGATCCAGGTGCCGATCCCGAAACGCTGGCCAATCAGGAAGGCGGGCTCGACCGCGAGACGATCAAGCGGGTTTCCGCCAAGCCGGTGACGTCGCCGATATCAGCCTTGCCGCCGGAACAGCGCAAGGT
>NZ_RZPQ01001307.1:0-773 GCF_003999135.1 Mesorhizobium sp. M7A.F.Ca.CA.004.06.1.1
GTCCCGAAGGGTCGGGTGAGGGGCAGCGCAAAGTTGGCCCTCGATTCACAGACGTTGGTGCCCCTCGCCTGCCTGCCGGCATCTTCTCCCCGTAAAAAGGGGAGAAGAAAGCAAATTCACCGTGCCATGGCGTGGTATTCGTCGTTCGGGCGCATGTCGATTGCCGCGGCCACGCGGTTCGACATGTTGAAGAAGGCAGCGGTCGAGGCGATGTCCCAGATGTCGCGATCGGTGAAGCCGGCCTGACGCAGCGCGGCCCGGTCTGCCTCGACGATCTTGGCCGGCTCTTGCGTCAGCTTGACGGTGAATTCGAGCATTGCCACCTGCCTGGGCGAAAGATCGGCGGCGCGGAAATTCATCACCATCATTTCGCCGAGCGGCGGGTCGCCGGAGAGCTGGCGCACCGCCGCGCCATGCGCGGTCAGGCAATAGTAGCAATGATTGATCGAGGAGACGGCGACCGCGATCATCTCGCGTTCCAGCTTGGTCAGCCCGGACTCACCCAGCATCAAATCGTTGTACATGTCGGTGAAGGCGCGCAGCTTTCTGTCGTCGAAGGCATAGGCCCTGAGCACGTTGGGGACGAGGCCGAGCTTCTCCTCGCATTTGGCGAAATAGGTTTTTGTCGCCTCGCTCAGCTCTCCCTGGCCAAGATCAAGCGCGCTGATTTTGCCGGTCATGGGTCATTTCTCCTCGTTGCGCGGCATCTTGTCGCCAAATTCCGATAATTCTTGGCAAGCCGTCAAACCTTTGTCGCCAAACAGCGGTCATCT
>NZ_RZPQ01001308.1:0-772 GCF_003999135.1 Mesorhizobium sp. M7A.F.Ca.CA.004.06.1.1
CTCCAGCGCCTTGATCCATATCTGGTAGTAGCTCGATGAATAGTAGACAGCCGGATGCAGCGATTCCCGTGCGTGCCGGCTCTCGTCGATGTTCCACGCGCCCATGGCGCCGGCAGTCAGCGTAACGCCGAGCGCCCGCCTTTCCCAGGCGGCATGGAAATAGGGCTCGTCCTTTTCGGGCGCGACGGGGCCGAACCCCATCTGCCCGCCAAGATCGTGCGGCCCGTTCATGCCGGCTGCCCCTCTATTTCAGGTCTTTGGGCCAGGCCGGTCCCGATCATCGCATCACGGCTGACCAGCTCCGCCAGCCGCTCCTCGCTCCAGCCCTCGGTGCCCTCAGGCCGCATCGGCACGACGAGATAGCGCAGCTCCGCGGTCGAATCCCAGACGCGTATTTTTGTCCCGGCCGGCAGCGTGAGTCCAAATTCTTCCAGCACGCCGCGCGGATCGATCACCGCGCGCGAACGATAGGGCGGCGCCTTGTACCAGACCGGAGGCAGGCCGAGCACCGACCACGGATAGCAGGAGCACAGCGTGCAGACGACGAGATTGTGCGTCTCCTCGGTGTTGAACACCGCCTGCATGTGCTCGCCCTGGCGGCCGGTATAGCTGAGCGATGCGATCGCCGCCGTCGCATCGCGCTTCAGCCATTCGGCATAGGCGGGATAGCTCCAGGCTTTCGCCACCACCCTGGCGCCATTGCGCGGGCCGATCTTCGTCTCGTAGGTATCGACGATGACGTCGATCGCGGCCGGATCGATCAGCCCCTTCT
>NZ_RZPQ01001309.1:0-770 GCF_003999135.1 Mesorhizobium sp. M7A.F.Ca.CA.004.06.1.1
CCTCTAAGACGATCGTACGCCGTGAGGCTGCTGCGCCCCAGCTGTCACGTGCTGACGCTTTGGCGTTGGCCAAAAAGGCGCTTGCCGCGATGACCGACGAAGAAGATGCCAAGATCACCGCTGCGGCCGAAGCCGATCCGGATGCTCAGCCAACCGATGCCGTTTCGCGCCGCAAGGTTGGCCGGCCGCCGCTTGCCCGGCCCAAACGTGCCGTACAGCTACGCCTCGACGCCGACGTTCTCGACCGCTTCAAGGCCGCTGGCGATGGCTGGCAGACCCGCATGAACGAAGTGCTGCGCAAGGCGGTCGGCCTGTAATCCTGTGACGACGCTCGCGCGCTACCTGGCCTTCAGCGCCTGCGCGATGTCCTCGAGCAGATCGTCGGTGTCCTCCAGGCCGACCGAAAGCCTGAGCGTGCCCGGCCCGATGCCGAGCTCGGCGCGCGCCTCGTCGCTGAGGTTCTTGTGCGTCGTCGTCGCCGGGTGGGTGATCAGGCTCTTGGCGTCACCGAGATTGTTGGAGATCAAGACGATGTCGAGCGCGTTCTGCAAGGCGAAGGCCGCCTGCTTGCCGCCCTTGACGTCGAGACAGATCAGTGTCGAGCCGCCCGACATCTGCTTCTTGACGATGTCGGCCTGCGGATGGTCGGCGCGGCCGGGATAGATGACGCGGGCGATTTCCGGCCGCTCGGCCAGGAAATCCGCGATCCGGCCGGCACTTTCCGTCTGCTGGCGCACGCGCAGCGGCAGCGTTTCCAGGCCTTTCAGCAG
>NZ_RZPQ01000130.1:0-10401 GCF_003999135.1 Mesorhizobium sp. M7A.F.Ca.CA.004.06.1.1
CTTGTCGAACACTGCGTTATCAATCGTCGCCAGGCGCTCCATGGCCGAACCGTCCTTGACCATGATGCCGTTCTCGAACAGACGCCGCGCGGCGACCACCTGAACGATCGGTACGGCGAGGCCGAGCGCGCACGGGCAGGTGATGATCAGAACGGCAATGGCGATGGTTATCGCCCTATGCCAGTCGCCGGTCACCGCCATCCAGCCAAGGAACGTCGCGAAGGCTGTGAGATGAACCACCGGGGCATAGAGCGCTGAAACGCGATCGGCGATCCGGCGATAATGCGCGCGGCCGCCCTCTGCGGCTTCCATGAGCCGAACCATTTCCGCCAGAAACGAATCTTTCGCGGCGGCTGTCGCCTCAATCGTCAGCGGGCCGGTTAGGTTGAGGACACCAGCCTGCACGGCTTCGCCTGCTGCAACGCTTCGAGGCGTGCTCTCGCCCGAGACAAGCGAACAGTCCAGATCCGATGCCCCTTGAATGATTTTGCCGTCGACGGGTATCCTTTCGCCGGCAGCAATCAGCAGCTGCATCCCTGGTTCGATCTCGCCAACCGGCAGATAGTCGCGTGCGCCGTCGCCGCGCAGCACCATGGCGCCACGTGCGGCCAACTGGGACAGGCCTTTCACGGCGATCCGGGCACGTTCGCGCATCACGTGATCCAACGTGCGGCCGATCAACAGGAAGAACAGCAGCGACACCGATGCATCGAAATAAGCATGGTCGCCATGGTTGATCGTCTCATAGAGGCTCATGGCGTAGGCAAGCGACACCCCGACCGCGATCGGCACGTCCATGTTCATGCGGCCGTGGCGCAACGCATTCCAGGCCGAGCGGAAGAAGATGCCGCCGGCGAAGGCGAGTGCAGGGATGGCGATAAGCGCAGAGACCCAGTGGAACAGGTCGCGGGTAGCGCCTTCGGCACCGGACCAGACAGAGACCGAAAGCAGCATGATATTGCCCGCCGCGAACCCGGCAACCGCGACGGCGCGGATCAACTCCGAAAGCGTCCTGTCCTTTTCATCAATCTCGGGGGCGAAGAGATGCGCCTGGTAGCCGAGCCGTCCAAGCGCGGCGACGAACGGTGGAACCTCGTCGCCACGCCAGCGGACCGAGACCCGTTTCGTCGACAGGTTGACGCGGGCGCTCTCGACGCGATCGAGCGTTCCCAACGCCGTCTCGATCGTCTGGATACAAGCTGCGCAATGAACGCTCGGCACCGAAAGATCGGTTTGGCGGAGATCATCGCCAAGCGATCGGCTCGCCAGCCTGATCTCCTGACTAGACGGCAGGACCGACGTGGTGCTGCCCAGATCAAGCGCCATTTCGGCGCCCGGTGCACAACAACTCATTGCAGCGCTCCATGGGAAATCATGATCCTGCGGACGTCGCGATACGGTTTATCCAGACCGGCGTCGGCGTCGACTTCGACAATCCAGACGCCGTCCTTCGGCATGTGCTGGGCTGCGAATTCCTGGCCCGAGGCGGGTGCGAGGGTGACCGACTTGTCCTCCTTCTCGTACGCGGGATGGCGAAACAGCACCTTGACGCCGTGCAGGGGAACCGGCTTGCCAGCGGCATCGGTGAGGCTGTAGCGGACTTCACCCCATGCGATGGTCAGCTTGCCGGTCCAGCCAAGGGCTGCCTGTGCCCGTCCTTCCGTGGCCTTCTTGTTGAATTGCTGGCTCGCCACATAGGTGTTTTCGACGACGAGGCCAGTCCAGCTTGTGCTGGCGAGCGTCGCCATGGTCAAATTGACCGCGATGATCACGCCGAAAAAGGCGAGGATGATGGCCAGCATGTGCCTGCCGGTAAATTCACGAGGCTTTTGTACATTGGCAGTCATCTGGGGGCCTCCGGCGCGTTGAAGGTGGCGGTGTACTCGTTCGATTCGAAGCTGGCTCTGTCCTCGACGCGGAACTTGAAAGTCTGCGCCGGCGCGCGGATCTGGCCCGCGGGCTGGCGCACGAAGACTTTCAGCATTTTCAGGCGGTCGGGTTCGACCGGAATGGCGAATGAGCGGCCTGCCGGGATATCTTCGCCGACCACGCTCATGTCAGCTCCATCCAGGCCTTGGATCGTGACGACGAGCGTCCGCGGCTCCGGGATCATGTTGAGCAGCTTGACGGTATAGCCATTGCGGATGGAGCCGTCGGACAGCGTGACGAACTGAGGATTGCGATCATGCAACACGTTTAGTTCGAGCCGGTCGCGCGTCAGCAGGGAATAGAGCAGGCCGAGGCCGATCAGCGACCACAAGCCCATGTAGACGTAGGTGCGCGGCCGAAAGATCTTGCGGATGTGGAAATGCGCTACCTTGTCGGAGAACAGGCCATCAGCGGTCCTGACCAGCGACGGGTTGACTGAACTGGAGCCGCCCGCGGTTGCCAGCATCATATTGGTGTTGTAGTCGGAGAGCGTCGCGTAGGAGATCAGCCCGCGCTCCTTGCCGAGCTTGTCCATGACGCCGTCACAGGCGTCGATGCAGAGCGCGCAGGTGATGCATTCGAGCTGCTGGCCATCGCGAATGTCGATCCCCATCGGGCAGACCGCGACGCAGGCATTGCAGTCGACGCAGTCGCCGACGGACTGCCCTGCAGCTTGCACCTTCTTCGCATGGCGAGAACGCGGTTCGCCGCGCCAGTCATTGTAGGTGACGGTGAGCGAACTTTCGTCGAGCATGGCCGCCTGGATGCGCGGCCATGGGCACATATAGGTGCAGACCTGTTCTCGCATCAGCCCGCCGAACGTGTAGGTGGTCGCCGTCAGGACGGCGACGGTGATGTAGGCGACGGGCGCCGCGGTGCCGGTGAAGAGTTCGCCGACCAGCGTCGGCGCATCGGCAAAATAGAAGATCCAGGCGCCGCCAGTCGCCGCGCCTATGACGAGCCAGATGGTGTGCTTGAACACGCGCAGCATGAGCTTGCGCGCGGTCCAGGGACCTGCATCGAGCTTCATGCGGGCGTTACGGTCCCCCTCGATCGCACGTTCGACGACGAGGAACAGATCGACCCACACCGTCTGAGGGCATGCATAGCCGCACCAGGCACGGCCGACAGTCGAGGTGATCAGGAAAAGACCGACGCCCGCCATGACCAGGAGGCCGGCCACATAGAAGAATTCCTGGGGCCATATCTCGATGAAGAAGAAGTAGAAGCGCCGGTTCGCGAGATCGAGCAGGACTGCCTGGTCCGGGGCAAATGGACCGCGAGCCCAAGGCAGCCACGCAGCCAGGTAATAGATGCCAAGTGTGATCGTCATCACCAGCCATTTGAAGCGACGAAAGTTGCCCGAGGCGCGCTTCGGAAAGATCTTTTGACGCGCGGCATAAAGCGGCTTGCGGGTTTTGGCGGAATTGACAGTTTCTGTTTCGAGCCCTGTCAACTGCGTCTTGTCACGCATGTGCAACTCCACTTTCCCAGCCGATGTCAGGGGCACCTGTCGTAAAGCCTCGCCGTAGGATAGCCTTGCCGGGTTGTGCAGATCGCATTAGGGATGGTGTCGAGGCCCGGCTCACGCCAGGCCTCGTCCGCTTGGCAGGGGGGACCGAAGAATAGGGCTTCCATTCCTATTCTCCGCCGCCAAGCGAATGGACATAAACTGCAAGTTCCTTGACCTTGATCTCGCCGAGACGGCCAACCCAGGCCGGCATGACGCCCTGTTTTGGCGCACGGACCTGTGCGGCGATGGCTGTCTCACCGGATCCATAGAGCCAGATCGCATCGGTCAGGTCGGGGGCGCCGAATTCCCTGTTGCCTTTTGCATTGTCGCCGTGACAGGCCACGCAATTCTCGGCAAAGACCTTGGCGCCGGGTTGGATCAGACTTGCATCGCGGACCTTGCCGGAAAGGCTGGCCACGTAGGCGCTGACTTGTGCGATCTGGTCGGCGGTAATGATGTCGCCGAAGGCCGGCATTTCCGACAGCCGCGTTTCCGCATCAGTCGCAAAGCGGATGCCGTGCGTAATCGTCTGCTGGATCTGCTCGGCCTTGCCGCCCCATAGCCAGTCGTCGTCGTTGAGATTGGGAAAGCCCTTGGAACCCTGGGCGCCGGAGCCGTGACATTGTACGCAATTGACCTTGAAAGCGGCGCCACCGGCGGCGATTGCGAATTCGCGCAGGCCGTCGTCCGCGGCGATTTCCGAGACGCTCTTGGACTCCACCGCCGAGATATATTTGCCCTTGGCGGCCTCAGCCGCGGTCAGCTCGTTCCTGACCTCGTTGCGGCTGGAATAGCCGAGCACACCCGTTGTCGCCGAGTGCAACAGAGGCCATGCTGGATAGGCAATGGTGTAGCCTATCGCCCAGACAATGGTGACGTAAAAAGTGATGACCCACCATCTGGGAAGCGGGTTGTTCAGCTCCCGGATACCATCCCATTCGTGGCCGGTGGTCGAGACGCCAGAGATTTCATCGATATGCTCGTCGCTCATGATCACTCGTCCTCGAGCGGAATGCGGGCCGCTTCGTCGGCCAGCCTTCGGCTGCCGGGGCGTAGGGCAAAGGCGATGCACCCCACGAAGAACAGCGCCATCGCAACCAGGCCCCAGCTGTCGGCAAACGCCCGCATCAAATTGTAGGTCATCAGCGTTCTCCTCAGCGGTAGCCGGCGGCTTCGTCGTAATTTTTGAAGTCGACCAGTGTGCCAAGCATCTGCAGGTAGGCGAGCAGGGCATCCATTTCGGTGACCTGTTGCGGGTTGCCGTCGAAGTCGCCGATCTTGGCTTTTGGGTAACGCGCCTCAAGGCCTGATGTGTCGGCATTGGGATCGGCCTGCGCCCCCAGATCCGCATTGGCGTGGGCGATCATGTCATCCGTGTAAGGGACGGCTACAAGCCTGTTGGCGACCAGATGCGTCGAGAAATCCTTCACGTCGATCGGCGTGTCTTTCAGGAACCCATAGCTCGGCATGATCGATTCCGGCACCACCGAGCGCGGGTCGGTAAGATGCGCGACATGCCATGCATTCGAGTAGCGGTCGCCAACTCTGGCGAGATCCGGCCCGGTACGCTTCGATCCCCACTGGAAGGGGTGATCGTACATGGACTCGGCAGCCAGGCTGTAGTGGCCATAGCGCTCAACTTCGTCGCGGAACGGCCTGATCATCTGGCTATGACAGAGGTAGCAGCCCTCGCGCATATAGATGTTGCGCCCGACAAGTTCGAGCGGCGAATAGGGGCGCATGCCTTCCACCTTCTCGATCGTATTGTCGAGATAGAAGAGAGGCGCGATCTCGACGATGCCGCCGACCGTCACCACGAGCAGCGAGCCAACGAGAAGAAGCGTGGCGTTCTTCTCGATGATTGCGTGTTTGTCCATCAAGCCCATTACCTGGCTCCTGATCGCGCAGGTCGGATGGCGACGGGGCTCGGCATCGGCTCCTCCTCGCGCTGGTGGCCGAGGATGGTCCTGGTGATGTTCCAGGCCATGATCAGGGCGCCGGAGAGGTACATGGCGCCGCCGATGGCGCGCATGACATAGTAGGGGTGCATGGCGGCGACGGTTTCGGCGAAGGAGTAGACGAGGAAGCCCTGCTCGCCATATTCGCGCCACATCAGGCCCTGCATGATGCCGGACACCCACATCACCGCGGCGTAGACGACGATCCCGAGTGTCGCCAGCCAGAAGTGCCAGGTGACGAGCCTCAGCGAGTAGAGCCGTTGACGGTTCCAGAGCTTCGGGACCATGTAGTAGATCGCGCCGAACGAGATCATGCCGACCCAGCCGAGCGCACCCGAATGGACGTGCCCGATGGTCCAGTCGGTATAATGCGACAGCGAATTGACCGCCCGGATCGCCATGATGGGGCCTTCGAAGGTCGACATGCCATAGAAGGCGACGGCCATCACCATCATGCGTATGATCGGATCGGTGCGCAGCTTGTCCCAGGCGCCGGACAGCGTCATCAGGCCGTTGATCATGCCGCCCCAGGACGGCATCCACAGCATGATCGAGAACACCATGCCGAGCGTCTGCGCCCAATCGGGCAAGGCGGTGTAGTGCAGGTGATGCGGCCCGGCCCAGATGTAGAGAAAGATGATAGCCCAGAAATGGACGATCGACAGCCGGTACGAATAGACTGGCCGGTTCGCCTGCTTGGGCACGAAATAATACATCATGCCGAGGAAGCCGGCGGTGAGAAAGAAGCCGACCGCGTTGTGGCCGTACCACCATTGCGTCAAGGCGTCCTGGACCCCTGAAAAGGCGGAGTAGCTCTTGGAGCCCAGGAACGAGACTGGTATGGACAGGTTGTTGACCACATGCAGCATCGCGATGGTCACGATGAACGACAGGTAGAACCAGTTGGCCACGTAGATATGCGGTTCCTTGCGCTTCAGGATCGTGCCAAGGAACAGAATGAGGTAGGCGACCCAGACGATGGTCAGCCAGACATCCACATACCATTCGGGTTCGGCGTACTCGCGGCCCTCGGTGATGCCGAGCAGATAACCGGTCGCGGCCATGACGATGAAAAGCTGGTAGCCCCAGAAGACGAACCAGGCGAGATCACGGCCGAAGAGGCGCGCGCGGCAGGTGCGCTGCACGACATACAGAGACGTGCAAAGCAGCGCGTTGCCGCCGAAGGCGAAAACGACACCGGATGTGTGCAACGGCCGCAAACGACCGAAATTGAACCAGGGCTGGATGTTGAGATCGGGGTAGGCGAGCTGCAGCGCGATCACCACGCCGACCAGCATGCCGACGACACCCCAGAACACGGTGGCGATCGCGCCGTAGCGGATCGGACCATCCATGTAAGCGGATGGGTCAATCGGAGCTGCTGGCCTGAACTCCGTGTTGCGCAACAGGATCGCAGTGAAACCAGCCACTGCGAAGAACAACACCCACATGTGTCGGCGGAAAGGTTCATCCACGCCGAAGCCGGCGGCCACCAGGGCCGCAAAAGCGAACACGCTTAGAAGGACGATCTCTGTGCCGAATTTCATTGCAGATCCCGATCTCGAATCTGGTGGATGCCAAATCCGCAGCGCACTAATCGCGCAGCCGCCGCCCCCTCGCCCTGATCTATGTCAGGCCGCACGATTTTGTGCGGCGCAATCAGCAGGTGGCGAATGAACGAGGAACGCAGCGCGGGCTCACCCCCTCATGGAAGGCGTTCCCTGGGTTGGGCGGGCGCAGACGCGATCGCTGAGGCGAAAGCTGAGGCTCTGCGCGCGTTGGATGCTATTGCCGATGCCCTGCCAAACGTTGTTCGGATCCCATTGGAAACGAACGCGATCGTTCCGCCGAGCCGTGGCAGATTAAGGACCATGCTTCGCCGGTATGTGCCGAAACACACCTGGCGATTGGTCACGTTCCTATCAAAGGCCGAAAGCTGTTTGTCTCGACCGTGACGCCGCTTCGTCGAAGGCGCGGCGACATCGCATTAAAAGGCAAACACGGCCCGCCCCGGAGTCATGCGACATGGCCTCGCCGCTTAGGGCCGCTCGCGTCCGCCGCCACAGCGCTTCTCCAGACGGCTTATGCTGTCCACCGTCACATGGCGTGCGTTCTCAATCCGAATCACCCCGTCAGCCCGCAATCGCGTCAGTTGGCGGCTCACGGTCTCGCTGGTGATTCCAAGGAAATCAGACATTTCGGCACGCGTCAGCGGCAGATCGAAGGAGGCCGACCCGGAAGCCGCATCGAGACTGGAATCGATATTCCGGGCCATCATGAGGAGAAAAGTCGCCACCTTTTCCGGAGCTGTCTTGCGCCCCAGCGTCACCATCCACTCGCGCGCCTCATCGAGTTCATTCAGCGTCTGTTTGAGCAGGCGATGCTCGAATTCCCGTGACGCCTTCATCATCCGTTCGACGGCCGCTCGCGGAAACGAACACAGCGTGACTGCTGTTGCCGCTTCCGCATTGATCGAGCTTTCCTCCTTGAAAGGACGTCCCAGAAAATCCGGTGCAAACTGGAGACCGACGATCTGCTGGCGCCCATCCGACAGGCTCTTTGATAGCTTTACCACGCCTGAAAGCACGTTGGAGTAGCTGTCGACGTTCTGTGCCTCGCCGGTCAACTCCATTCCTGACTCGATCCGGCGACGCGAGCAAGTCTTGGCGAGCCCAACCAAATTGTCTGGATCGAGCGCACCGCAGACACCGCGACGCCGTGCCTCGCAAGGGAAGCAAAGAACAGGAATGCCGGAACTATGAATGTCTTGCCGAAAGGTCATGCGTTCGCCTTACCCGATCCTAACTGCCGGCAGGATACCCATCCAGGGTAGAGAAATCCTGCGGCGGTTTGTCCATGAGCGCGGCTGATCGAGATCAGGGTCTGCTTCAGCGATGCGTGCAGTGTTCCGGCGGGCAACACGGTGAACGCGAGATGCAATCGGAAATAGCTGTCAAACTCAGCGAGAACGTCCCACGCTACACCAGCTATCCGACGGCGCCGCATTTCCATTCGGGGATCGATGCTGCCATTTACCGTGGCTGGTTGGAGACGCTGGAAAGCGGCGACGAAATCTCGCTGTACCTGCACATTCCTTACTGCGACAAGCTCTGCTGGTTCTGCGCCTGCCACACCAAGCAGACGCACCAATATGAGCCGGTGGCCGCTTATCTGCGCTCGCTGAATGCCGAAATCGTCACGATTGCCGGTCTGGTGAGCGGCAAGGCACATGTCCGTGCAATCCACTTCGGTGGCGGTTCGCCAACTATTCTGAGGCCCGATGATATGGTTGCTCTTGGAGCGGCCTTGCGGGACAGCTTCGACCTTCTCCCGGATGCTACGGTCAGCATCGAAATCGAAACCAACGACATGGACAAGGCGCGCCTTGATGCACTTGCTCAAATCGGCGTAACGCGGGCGAGCCTCGGCGTGCAGGATTTCGATCCGCAAGTGCAAAAAGCAATTAATCGTGAGCAGAGTTTTTTGCAGACCAAGGCAGTCGTCGACGGGGTTCGTTCGCGGGGCGTCGAATCGGTCAATCTGGACCTGCTCTACGGGCTCCCGAATCAGACACGCGAGACGATCTGTTCCACGGTGGCGCAGGCACTGACCTTGGAGCCAGACCGGATGGCCCTGTTCGGCTACGCACATGTGCCCTGGTTCAAGAAGCATCAGACGATGATCGACGAGGCATGGCTGCCGAGTCCCACTGAGCGTTTCGCCCAATCTCAACTCGCGGCGCGGGCAATTGTCGCCAAGGGATATGAGGCAATAGGACTCGATCATTTCGCGAAGCCCGACGATGCGCTGGCCATAGCGGCCCGCGCAGGGGTTTTGCATCGCAATTTTCAGGGCTACACTGAGGATCGCTGCCCGACACTCATCGGACTTGGCCCTTCGTCCATCGGTCGTTTTCGCCAAGGCTACGTGCAGAACATGGCTTCGACTTCCGGGTACGGGCGCATGGTTGCGGATGGCGGGTTGGCTGCCGTGCGCGGCGTTGCCCTTTCCGACGACGATCGCGTCCGTGGCTGGATCATCGAGCGGCTGATGTGTGATTTTGCCTTCTCGGCAGTCGACCTGGTGGAGCGGTTCGGCAAAGCCGGCGAGCAGCTCCTTCATCGCTCGAGGTCCATCGCACTCCACGATCCTGCCCGAGCGCTTGAATTCGATGGTGACAGTTTCCTCGTACGGACTGAAAGTCGCCCCTTCATTCGAACCATCGCGGCCAAGTTCGATACATATTTCAAAGGGGGAACGGCGAGGCACTCGGTGGCGGTCTGAGCAAAGCACAGTGCGCTCGCCGTTTGGTCGATCGGCGAACCAGCTGCGTTCGTTTTGACCGCTCATAGCCGACTACCGCATCAAAATCGAAAATGCAAACTTAGGCTGTTGCGCGGTATCTCCTTCCACATCCACTCTTGCGCATACCTGCATTTCAAGGTGTTTGATCCTATGCTTCGCAGGTAGGTCGCGACAGCTAGGCAATGTTCCAGCTGCCCTAGCGGAGGAGTCACGATTTTCCGGCAAGCTCCGTCGGCAGACGTTCTTTTCTGGCCTTGGCAAAGGCTCGGTCGCCTTCCAGAAACGCCGCCAGCATGAAAGGGATGAGTTCTGCCACGGTTTCAGACTGACCATAGGTCTGACGGTAAAGTGCAGCATACTCCTTGAGTGTTTGGCTCAGCTCCGCGCTGACGGTAATGGTGATCTTCGAAGCTGTTCGGTCCGGAAGTTTTCCAAGTTTCAGGTCAGCCATGATAACTCCTGCTCAACTGGCGTATGGCCGCAGCACGATGTCCTTGTGCACGATGACGCGCAGTGGCCAACCTGGGCGGACGACGATGGTGGGCTGGATATTGAGGTTTTTTTCGGTGATGCGCTGGCCGGCTCGACTGGCGTTCTGCTGGGCTGATTCCCGGATCGCCTTGACCAGATCGCTCTCGTTTTCGCCGAGGCTGAATTCTGTGCCGACACCGAGCAATGTGGCAAGCGCCACTCCCT
>NZ_RZPQ01001310.1:0-769 GCF_003999135.1 Mesorhizobium sp. M7A.F.Ca.CA.004.06.1.1
GGGCAGACGCCGCAAGCAGGCACCGATAGCGGATCCCCCGGATTTGCCGGCCGTGGATTGCTGCGCGAGGCCGTGGCGCGGCTGCGCGATGGCCGCTGGGTTGCCGTGGTCGTCGCTCTTGCCTTTCTGGCCGGCGTGATTGCCATTGCCGGGCGCATCGCCTCCGGCCAGGCGGCCGATAATCTGCGCGAGACGGCACTCGCCGCACTGCCGCTGGCGGCGGGAACCCTGACCGGCGAAATCGAAAAGCAGCGCCTGGTTCCACTGGTGTTGGCCAGAGACGATGCGGTGCGCGGCGCTCTGCGCCGGGCCGGAAAAATGAAAGAAAAGGCCCTCAACGACAAGCTCAAGTCGATTGCCGGCGATGCCTCGGCATCCGCCATCTACATCATCGATACGGCAGGCATCGCCATATCAGCCAGCAATGCCGACGAACCGGCGAGCTTTGTCGGCATCGATTACAATTTTCGGCACTATTTCCAGGAAGCGATGAGCAAGGGTGCTGCCAGCCAATATGGCCTCGGCACAATCAGCGGCAGACCGGGGCTGTACCTTGCCAGCCGCGTCGACGATGGCGGCAAGCCGCTTGGCGTTGCGGTGCTGAAGGTCGAACTCGACGGCGTCGAAGCCAATTGGCGTTCCAGCGGTTTCCTTGTGTTCATCACTGATGAACGCGGCGTGGTGCTGGCTACCAGCCAGCCCGACTGGCGGTTCCGTGCGCTGGCGCCACTGTCGGCCGAGGACACCGCCGCAGCCCACGAGCATCTCC
>NZ_RZPQ01001311.1:0-768 GCF_003999135.1 Mesorhizobium sp. M7A.F.Ca.CA.004.06.1.1
CATCGACACGGGGCCGGATTTTCGGCAGCAGATGCTGCTGGCCGGCGTTAAACGTATCGATTCGGTCGTCTATACCCACCCGCATGCCGACCATATCCATGGCATCGACGATCTGCGCGGCTTCGTTCTCGATCAGCGCCAGCTGATCGACGTTCATGCCGACAGGGCGACGATGCTTCGGCTGCGGGAAGCGTTCGGATACTGTTTCGAGACGCCGCAAGGCAGTTCCTATCCGCCGATCGTCAGGCCGCATCTCATCGACCACACCAGGCCGGTGGTCATCGAAGGAGAGGGGGGTACCCTCACCCTCGAGCCGCTGCCGCAGATCCACGGCGACATCGTATCGCTCGGTTTCCGCATCGGCGGCCTCGCCTATTGCCCCGACATCAGCGACTTTCCGGAACCCACCGCCGAACGGCTGCGCGCCCTCGACGTGCTGATCATCGACGCGCTGCAATACCGGACACATCCTAGTCACCTGTCCCTTGGCGAAGCGCTTGATTGGATCGAGCGGCTGGCGCCGATACATGCGGTGCTGACGCATATGCACGTGCCGCTCGACTACGCAACGGTGGTGGCCGAGACACCAGCCAATGTCGAACCAGCCTATGATGGGATGATGATTGAAATCCCTTACGAATCAGCGTGAAAGAAACAGAACTTCATGACCGGCTCCAGGGCTCGCGTACCCAAAGCGCTGCCGATGCCGGTATGCATGACGACGTGACCTCACCGTCTCGGATACGCTGCCCGGCACACGGCCATCAC
>NZ_RZPQ01001312.1:0-767 GCF_003999135.1 Mesorhizobium sp. M7A.F.Ca.CA.004.06.1.1
GATGCCCGATAGCGCCAACCTCAAGGCACGCTTCGGCGCCGATGTGATGGCCGCCGACATCGAGAAGGCCTATTTCGCCGCGCTCGACAGGTAGGCACAGGGCCAAGCCGTTCCAAAGCCATACGTTGTTTCAAGGGTTTCTTAGCTCTCTTTTGCTATGACCATGGGGAAGTTTGCGGAAAGCCCTCATGAACGAGATCGACCCCGCGCGCCGCTTTTCAGCAGAGGCGGTGCGTAAATTCGACGGCCCGGCCGACGGCGACACGCCAAGCGGCATGAACGATGTCGCCCGCCAGGTCGCCTCGCAATACCGGCGCGATACGATGTCGCCGATCATGGTCAGCGGTGTCCTGCGCATGGTCGAATTCGGCTTGCTGTTCCTGTCCGGGCTCGCCGTCTATTTCCACTATGTCGGTTTCTTCAACTATCTCGCCTGGCAATATCCGGTGACGATCGCAGCCGGCTCGTTCCTTGCCGTGGTGCTGCTCGACGTCACCGACTGCTACCAGATCGTCGCCCTGATGCGGCCCATCGCCAACTTCGGCCGCGTGCTGCTGGTCTGGGCCGGCACATTCGCCCTGATGGCGCTGACGGCATTCGTCATGAAGATGTCGCAGGACTATTCGCGCCTATTGTTCGGCAGTTGGTTCGTCATCGGCTTCGTTCTCATCTTCGGCCTCAGGCTGGTGATGTCGAAGCTGATCCGGGCCTGGGCGCGCGATGGCCGCATGGAGCGGCGCGCCGTCATCGTCGGCGGCGGCAAGGCG
>NZ_RZPQ01001313.1:0-762 GCF_003999135.1 Mesorhizobium sp. M7A.F.Ca.CA.004.06.1.1
GCCCAGCGGCTCGGCCTTGGCCTTGTTGCCTTCCTCACGCGTGACGTAGCCGTTCTCGACCATCTGGTCGATGACCCAGTTGCGACGCTCGATCGCGCGATCGGCATGCTTGAAAGGGTGGTAGTTGTTCGGCCCCTTGGGCAGGGAAGCCAGGTAGGCGGCCTCTGCCACGGACAGTTCGTTGACCGACTTGTCGAAATAGGTCAGCGCCGCACCGGCGACGCCATAGGCGCCGAAGCCGAAGAAGATTTCGTTGAGGTAGAGCTCGAGAATGCGATCCTTGGGATAGGCCTGCTCGATGCGGAAGGCGAGGATCATCTCCTTGATCTTGCGCTCGTAGGTCTGGTCCGAGGACAACAGGAAGTTCTTCGCCACCTGCTGGGTGATCGTCGAGGCGCCGACCTGACGCCGGCCCGAGCCGAGATTCTGCAGGTTGACGATGATGGCGCGGCCGAGGCCGGTCACATCGATGCCTGGGTGATTGTAGAAATTCTTGTCTTCGGCCGACAGGAAGGCCGCCTTGACGCGGTCCGGTATGGCCTGGATCGGCAAATACAGGCGCCGTTCGCGCGCGTATTCGGCCATCAGCGCGCCGTCCGACGCATGGATGCGGGTGGTCACCGGCGGCTCGTATTTGGCCAGCACCTCGTAGTCGGGCAGATCTTTCGACAAATGGCCGATGTAGATCGCAACGCCCGCCGCGACCAAAAGGGCCAGCGTCGTGCCGATGCCGAAAAAATAGCCAATGAGACGAATCATACC
>NZ_RZPQ01001314.1:0-761 GCF_003999135.1 Mesorhizobium sp. M7A.F.Ca.CA.004.06.1.1
GTCCTGCACTCTTCGGCCTCGGCCGCCTGGGCCGCATGAGAGGCCAACATGAGGGCGGCCAAACAGACGCCGTTTGCAAGGATGCGCAACATTTCGGTTCTCCTCATTCGTGAAATTGACCAATCGGTTTTTTTATTGTCCCATGGGTCAATTCTTGATCTGAGCGGACGAAAATGTCAACGTGGATTCGAAATGCATGGACCAATCCCGTGAAACTCAAGCGTCTCAGTGAGATACGCCGCAAGGAGCTGCGGCAGGCGGCCTTCGTGGTTCTGGAGCGCGAGGGCATTGCCGGCGCGACCCTGGAAAAAGTGGCCGCTCAGGCAGGTGCCTCCAAAGGCATCGTGCTGCACTATTTCCGCAACAAGCAGGAACTGTTCGAGCACGCGATGCGCGAAGCCAATGCCGTCCTGTGCCAGGCGGTGATCGCGCGGCTTCGCCGGGCGCGTACGCCGATGGAGCGCATGGATGCGGTGATCGAGGGCAATTTCGAGGAGCATCTGTTCCAGCCGCCTCTGTGCCATGCCTGGCTGTCGCTCTGCGCCGAGGTGCCGCGCGACGAGAAGATGGCCCGTATCCAGCGGGTGATCCATGCGCGCATGCGCTCGAACCTGTTGTCGGGCCTGCACGGCCTCGCCTCGCCGGCGGATGCCGACGACATCGCGCTTGGCGTCACGGCGCTGATCGACGGGCTTTGGCTGCGGCTCGGCCTGCAACCGGGCAGCGTCTCGCGCGAACAGGCCGTCCGCCAGGTCAAGAAT
>NZ_RZPQ01001315.1:0-753 GCF_003999135.1 Mesorhizobium sp. M7A.F.Ca.CA.004.06.1.1
CGCCTATCCTGCTCGTCGAGATGTTTGCGCGCGGCTTCGCCGGTCAGCGCCTCGATGCGGCGCACGCCGGCGGCGACCGCGCTGTCCGACACGACACGCACCAGGCCGATATCGCCAGTCGCCCGGACATGCGTTCCGCCGCAAAGCTCGACCGAATAGGGCCGGTTGGCCTTGGCGCCGTGAACGCCGGTGCCCATCGACACGACGCGCACTTCGTCGCCGTATTTCTCGCCGAACAGCGCCATGGCGCCTTCGGCAATGGCATCGTCGACCGACATCAGGCGCGTGGACACCGGGCCGTTCTGGACGACGATCTCGTTGGCCATGCGCTCGACCTCTTCGAGATCCTCCGGTGAAATGGGCTTGTTGTGCGAGATGTCGAAGCGCAGGCGCTCGGGCGCGACCAGCGAGCCCTTCTGCGCGACATGGCTGCCCAGCACCTCGCGCAGCGCCTCATGGATCAGATGCGTCGCGGAATGGTTGGCGCGCAACCTGGAGCGGCGCGCATGGTCGACTTTGAGCTCGACGGCAACACCGGTCTTGACCGTGCCGCTGGCCACCTCGCCGATGTGGACGAATAGCCCATCGGCCTTCTTCTGCGTGTCGGAAACCTCGATCGAGAAGCCCTCGCCTGAAATAACGCCGGTGTCGCCCATCTGGCCGCCGGACTCGGCATAGAACGGGGTCTGGTTGACGACGATCGCCACCGCGTCGCCCTTGCCGGCGCTGTCCACGGTCTTGCCGTCCCTGACC
>NZ_RZPQ01001316.1:0-753 GCF_003999135.1 Mesorhizobium sp. M7A.F.Ca.CA.004.06.1.1
CTGCTTGCCCGCATGGCGCTGCGCGACGGCCGCATCTCGCTGATGGCCTTTTATTCGCGGCGAGTGCGGCGACTGCTGCCGACTGCGATCCTGGCCCTTCTTGCCACGCTCGCCGGAACGCTGGTCTTCCTGTCCATGGCACGTTGGGAAGAGACGGCAATCCAGGTCGCTGCCAGTGCGCTCTATGTGCAGAACTGGCGGCTTGCCTGGCAGGCGGTCGACTATCTCGGCGCCGAGGAGGCGGCGAGCCCGGTACAACATTACTGGTCTCTATCCATCGAGGAGCAGTTCTATATCGTCTGGCCATTGCTGATGGTGGCAGGCCTTTGGCTGGCGCGCCGTCTCGGGCGGCCAGCGAAAGACGTATTCCTCGTGGGGCTGACCGCGGTTTTTGCCGGATCGCTGATCAGCTCGGTTGTCATCACCCGGAGCGATCCGGCCGCCGCTTATTTCGTAACCCATACCCGTCTGTGGGAGCTGGCGCTCGGTGGCCTGCTGGCGCTGACGGTCCATCGGTTCAGGGCAGGGCTGCCATTGCGCGCCGCAATGGCGATGACCGGTATTGGCGCCATCGGGTTTTCAGCGCTTTTCTTTTCCGCCTCGACGTCATTTCCTGGCGCTCTTGCCTTGCTGCCGACCTTGGGGACGGTGCTCATCATTGCCGCCGGCGGCATCAAACTGGGCCGGTTCGCGGACTTGATGCCAGCATCCTTTGCTATGTCGGCGACCGGTCGTATTCGATCTACCTCTGGC
>NZ_RZPQ01001317.1:0-753 GCF_003999135.1 Mesorhizobium sp. M7A.F.Ca.CA.004.06.1.1
CGCCGGAGCCGATCGAGATCGCCGACGACAGCGGCTTCAGGATCGCCACCTTGGCGTCGAGTTTTGAGCGCCCGAGCAGGATCGCCTCGATGGCCTCGGGAATGCCATGGCCGCGGATCTTCTCGCTGCCGAAGCGCGCCATCAGGCCGATGATCAGCGCACCGATCACCGGGACGATGACGGCGGCAAGCCCAAGCGGTGTGTCCTCAAGCTTCAGGTCGGCAAGCGAGAACTGGCCGAAATAGGCGATGTTGGTGGCCAGCCGGATCAGCTTCAAAAGCGCGATGCCGGCAACCAGTCCGGCTGTCGCCACCACCACGGCAATGGCCGCGACGAGCAGCACCCTGGCGTCCGTGGTGAAATCACGCAGATGCTCCGGGTTCGAGTGAGGGGTCTTCATGGCGGGCTTTGCTTCCTGGCGGCGGGCCGAATGTGGATATGCGGCACGGTCGAAGCGGCCAGCCGGGCTTGTCGGTGGCTATGTATCGTAACACGATATAAATATTCAAGCCGGTTTCGCCCGAAATCCGTTTGAGCTTTCGCCGGAAAACGAACACATGTCTGATATGTCGCAGCCACAAAAACCACGCCCCGCCATCAGCCAGGCCGATTACCAGCGACTGTCGGAGTTTCGCTATCTGATCCGCCGCTTCCTCGAATTCAGCCAGGTCCAGGCGGAAGACGCCGGCCTGACCCCGCGCCAGCATCAGGCGCTGCTGGCGATCAAGGGATTCCCCGGCGGCGGCCCGGTGA
>NZ_RZPQ01001318.1:0-750 GCF_003999135.1 Mesorhizobium sp. M7A.F.Ca.CA.004.06.1.1
GGCATCAAACGCTCCCTTGGAAAGTGGAGCGCCGTCTTTCGACGGCGCTCCCAACATAAATGGACAATCAGGCGGCCTTGGCCGCCGGCATCGGGTGAATGGCCTGGAACGGAATGCACAGCCGGTTCCAGGTGTTGATCATGCCGAGCGCAACGGACAGCTTGACCAATTCCTCTTCCGAGAAATGCTCGAGCGTCTTTGCATAGAGCTCGTCCGGCACGCCATTGTTGGCGATCAGGGTGACGGCCTCGGTCCAGGCCAAGGCGGCGCGTTCGCGCTCGGAAAACAGCGGCGATTCCTTCCAGGCTGAAACCAGGTAGAGCCGCTGCTCGGTCTCGCCGTCGCGCCTCGCCTCGCGGCTATGCATCTCGACGCAGTACGAGCAGCCATTGATCTGCGACGCTCTGAGTTTGATCAGGTGCAGCAGGCTCACCTCGAGCCCGCATTCGTCCACCGCCTTGTTGAGCGCCGACACGGCCTTCATGATCTCCGGCGCCTTGGCGAAAAATTGCAGCCTCTGTTTCATCTTCTTGTCCTTTCAAATCTGCCTGGGTTTGGGTCGGCGGGGTTAACTGGATTTCTGCGGCCGCTGGTGGCGCTCGACGAAGGCGCAGCTCGCGGCAAGTGACCTGGGATCGCCTTCTGCCGCATAGGTGGCCACGATATCGGACAGCTTGGTCTCGGCGAGCGCGGCGCGATAGGCGCGCTCGGCCTTCAGCATCGCCGCGTTGATGCCGCAGGGTTTGACAT
>NZ_RZPQ01001319.1:0-750 GCF_003999135.1 Mesorhizobium sp. M7A.F.Ca.CA.004.06.1.1
CCCCATAGGGATCGTACTCGTCCGCCGGCGGCGGGATAACGCGGCCTTCCTCTTCCAACTGCTGGCGCCGGAACCGCGCCATGTCTTCCGGATCGTCGAGATAGTAGCGGTCGTCGCCGTCGGGGGCGCGGCCCAGTTCGCGCAGTCGTGTCTCGCGGCGCAAGGCGCGGCGGTCGAGCCGGGTCTGCGGCGGCTGGATGGCGATGACCTTGCCGGTATCGGCATCGACGATCACGCGGTTGCCCCTGGCGTCGTAGTAGATGTCGAGATTGCCGTCCTGGGCGACAAGGATGCCACCGGTATCGGCGGCACGGACAATCGGTGGTGCGCTGTCCTGCGTCGGGGCTGCGATTGCATTGGCAGACAAAAGCCCGCCGGCAAGTACCGAAAGGGTGAAGATCGTACGCAGCATAGTGGCGAAACTCTCCGGTCCGTAATTGCCGCCGCCCGGCATTGTTCTCTGGCGAAGCCCCTCGTCAGCAAACCAGTTACCCACCATATGGTTCCAACATGAACCGGGCATGAAGATGGCGGTTTTCCAGCGCCTCGAGGAATATAGACTAGCTTGCGGCAAGTCCCAATTCCTTGCGCGCCTGCCTGGTCAGTTTCAGGGCTACAAGGCGATGGCTCTCGCGCAGATAGTCCTTCAGCGCGGCATCATCCATGCTCTGGCTTGTCCGACGCTGGATCCATGTCATGCCGCGCGAGGCAAGATAGGGCGCGGGCCGCAGGCCCGGCTGCTCCTTGAGC
>NZ_RZPQ01000131.1:0-10361 GCF_003999135.1 Mesorhizobium sp. M7A.F.Ca.CA.004.06.1.1
CATCCGCACTATACGCGGCCGCAGGAGTTCGAGGGCCGTGAGATTCCCGAGGTGCTGGTTTCCGGCAACCACAAGAAGATCGCCGCATGGCGTCGGGCGGAGTCAGAGAAGCTGACGAAAGAGCGGCGTCCGGATTTGTTGGGCGCCGCCGCTCACCCTTTCCAAAAGTAATAGAAAGCCAGAAACAGACCGACAGCGACGACGAAGCCGCGCACCGCGTTTTGTGGCACGCGCTTGGCGATCCAGACGCCGGCATAGCCGCCGAGCGCGCCGCCCGGGATCATGATGATCGCCTGCGGCCAGGCGACGACGCCGCCCGAGACGAAGACGACGATAGCGACCGCCGCGATGACCATGGCCAGCATGTTCTTCAGCGCGTTCAGCCGGTGATAGTCGCCGGCCTGGGTGAGGCCGAGCGTCGCCAGCATCATCACGCCCATGCCGGCGCCGAAGAAGCCGCCATAGATGGCGGTGAGAAACTGCGCCAGGGAGCCGGCGAGCGAGCCCACCGCCGCTTCATGACCGGGCTTCGGCACTGGTTTCAGCCAGGGGCCGGCTGCGAACAGGGCTGTCGCGGCCAGGAGCAGCCACGGCACCAGAGCGCGAAACGACGGATTGTCGAGCGCCAAAAGGATCAGCGCGCCGGCCAGTGCACCCACGGCCGAAATCAGGCACAGCAGCAGCGCGCCGCGCCAGAAGTGCCTGATATCGGCCGAGTAGGCGAGGGTCGAGGTGATGTAGCCTGGAAATTGCGTCACCGAGGAGGTGGCGTTGGCGACGATCGGCGGCAGGCCGACCAACGTCATGGCGCCGAAGGTGATGAAGGTGCCGCCACCGGCGACCGCATTGGCGGCGCCTGACAGAAAGCCCGCCAGAAACAGCAGGATGGCATCGAAGACAGACATGAATTGCGGCCGCTCAAAACTGTGTTATTTCAGGCTTAGAAAGCCTGAACGACCGGCGCAACCCGGCACGGCAGGATTACGATGGTGCCATGCGAGCAGAAAATGCGCTGCCAAGGCGTGACAAAGCGGCGAAATAGCTGTATGTGCCCGCCCGTACCGGCCAGAAAGAATCTGCCGGACCCGTCAACAATGACGGTGTAGTCGCCCCTGCTGGATGTTTCAAAGACAAATGTCTTGGAGACAAAAGGCATAGCCAAGCGGTCAATGGAACTGCAAGGCGAGTGTCGGACGCTCTGACTGTCGGAAGAACAAGAAGTGGACTTTTGAGATGGATATTCTCCGTCAGCTCGAGGCCGAACAGGCCGCCAAGATCGAAGCCAAGCGCAAGCTTCCCGAATTCCAGCCCGGCGACACCGTGCGCGTCCAGGTCCGCGTGACCGAAGGCACCCGCACCCGCGTCCAGGCCTATGAGGGCGTCGTCATCGCCCGCGCAGGCGCCGGCTTCCAGGAGAACTTCACGGTTCGCAAGATTTCCTACGGCGAAGGCGTCGAGCGCGTGTTCCCGGTCTACTCGCCGATGGTTGAAGGCGTCGAGATCGTTCGCCGCGGCAAGGTGCGTCGCGCCAAGCTCTATTACCTGCGCGATCGTCGCGGCAAATCGGCCCGTATTTCGGAAAACACCGGCGTGCGCGCCCGCAAGCTGAATGATGAGGAGCGCGATGCGCTGAACGCCGAGAAGGCCCGCATCGAGGCCGAGAAGGTGGCAGCAGCCGAGGCCCTGGCCGTCGAGAAGGCCGCCCAGGACGCCGCCGAGAAGAAGGCCGCCGCCGAAGCCGAAGCAGCAGCCAAGGCCGCCGCGGAAGCGACCCCCGCCGAATAAGGTTTTCGGACATCCCATTCAAAAAGGCGGCTTCGGCCGCCTTTTTCGTTTCACCGGACTGTGAACGCTTTCAGCGCCAGAAACGGGATCCGCTGTTGACGGCACATTATCTTGTGTACTAAATAATCGTGTACAAAGTAATTGGAGATTTGATATGGCACTCTACACCACACAGGCTCACGTCACCGGCGGCCGCGCCGGTCATGGCGAGACCAGCGACGGTCTGCTCAAGGTCGATCTGGCAATGCCCAAGGAGCTCGGCGGGCCGGGGGGCGCCACCAATCCTGAGCAACTGTTCGCAATCGGCTATGCCGCCTGCTTCGAAAGCGCCATCCGCTTCGTCGCGCGCAAACAGAAGCTGTCGCTGACGGATGCCGGGGTAACCTCCACCGTCAGCCTGCTTCCCAATGGCGAAGGCTTTAAGCTCGGCGTCGCGCTCGCGGCGGAAACGAAAGGCCTTGATCAGGCGGCGGCGGAAGCGCTTGTATCGGAGGCGCACAAGATCTGCCCCTATTCCAACGCCATCAGGGGCAATGTCGACGTAGCGCTTTCGGTAAAGGCGGCATGACGGAAAAGACGACAAAGAGCACCAGCGACGTCCCGGCGGAGGCCACCGGGACGTTTCACGTTCCGCGGCTCGACCAGCAGCTGTGCTTCGCGCTCTATTCGGCAAGCGGGCTGATGACGAAGCTCTACCGCCCGCTGCTCGATCCGCTCGGCCTGACCTATCCGCAATATCTGGCCATGTTGGCGCTGTGGGAACGAGCTCCAAGCACGGTTGGCGAGCTTGGCGAAGCGCTTGGGCTGGATTCGGCGACGCTGACGCCGCTGCTCAAGCGGATGGAGGCTGGCGGACTGGTCACACGCCGGCGCGACCCCGCCGACGAGCGCCGGGTTATGGTCGAGCCGACAGCGAAGGGCCAAGCGTTGCGTGAGCAGGCCAAAAGCGTGCCGGCGGCGATGCTTTGCAACCTGCCGCTGGATGCCGACGAGTTGAAATCCCTGCACCGCACGCTGACGCGGTTCGTCTCCGGCTTGCGCAAGGCAGATGCCGGCATCGCGAAGCGGAGCTGATCGCTGCCGCGACACCGTTCAATCCTGAATCCCGGAAATGAAGGCACTGGAATCCGCTTTCGCGCATCCTGACGCAGCGGACCGTCTTGCATGACGCTTGCGGAAAGCTAAAGTCGGCGCCGTATTTTCCTGCAAGCCCGGCCATGTCCGGGTCCGTCAATTTCCGGGGAGTGTGTCATGACCAAATCGAAACTGCTGCTGGCAGGCCTGCTTGCCCTCGTCCTGACGCCCGTTGCCGCCTTTGCGCAGGCGCTGCCCGACCTCGGCGGCAAAAAGGTGGTGGTTGTGACCGAAAACGCCTATCCGCCGCTGCAGTTCATCGATGCCAAGACCGGCAAGCAGATCGGCTGGGAGTATGACGCGATGAACGAGATCGCCAAGCGGCTCAATTTCACGGTCGAGTACCAGAACACTTCCTGGGACGCGATGATCCAGGCGGTTTCCGACAACCAGTACAACATTGGCATGACCGGCATCACCATCAAGGACGACCGCAAGGAGAAGGTCGATTTCTCCGACCCCTATATGCGCTCGGAACAGTTCATGCTGGTGCGCGGCGATGAGAGCCGCTTCACTGACGACAAGACCTTCGGCGACTTCAAGGACGGGCTGATCGGCGCGCAGGCCGGCACCACGCCCTTCTACACCGCCGTCTACAGCGTGCTCGACGGCAATGAGCAGAACCCGCGCATCAAACTGTTCGAGACCTTCGGCGCGACCGTGCAGGCACTGAAATCAGGCGACGTCGATGTCGTTTTGACCGATGGCACCGCTGGCAAAGGCTATGTCGACGCCTCCGAGGGCAAACTGAAACTGATCGGCGGGCCGCTCGGCACCGAGGATTTCGGTTTCATTTTCCCCAAGGGTTCCGACCTGGTGAAGCCGATCAACGCGGCAATCGCTGCGTTGAAGGCGGACGGGACGTTCGATGCGCTGAACAAGAAATGGTTTCTTGATTACAAGATGGGGCAGTGATTTCGCGCTGACTTCGCGCTTGAACGCCCCCCTCTGCCCTGCCGGGCATCTCCCCCTCAAGGGGGGAGATCGGCTCTTTTTTCCGCTTTCGCCAATCACCAAAGTTGTAAAAAGAGTGCCGTCGACGAAGCTGCCAATCTCCCCCCTTGAGGGGGAGATGTCCGGCAGGACAGAGGGGGGCGCCTTGGCGCAATCCTTTTGATGCCTCCCGCCTCTTCGTCCAAAGCCGACTTCCCCTGGTGGCTTGTCGTTGCCGCAGCCCTCGCGATCGCGGTGGCCGTCTTCGTCGCCACCAGCAACCTCTATGCCCAGGTGTTCGCCACGGTCGCCAAGGGCATCGGCGTCACCATCTTCGTCACCGTGATCGCCTTCGTGCTGGCGTCGGCCATTGGGCTCGGCATCGCGCTGATGGGAATGTCCGGTTCGCGCTGGCTGCGCCAGATCGCGCGCTTCTATGTCGAGATCGTCCGCGGCGTGCCGATCCTGGTGCTGTTGTTCTGGATCGCCTTTGCCGGCGCGCCGGCCTTCGTCGCGGCCTGGAACGCGCTGACCGCGCCGCTGCAAAACGCCGGCCTGTTCGGCGAGCTTTTGGTGCGCGACGTGTCGCTGCTCTGGCGCGCCATCATGGCGCTGACCATCGGCTATTCGGCTTTCATCTCGGAGGTTTTCCGGGCCGGCATCCAGGCGGTGGAGAAGGGTCAGATCGAAGCGGCGAAGGCGCTTGGGCTGACACGCGCGCAGCGTTTCCGGCTGATCGTGTTCCCACAGGCAATCCGCACCATCCTGCCGCCGCTCGGCAATGATTTCGTCGCTTTGGTCAAGGATTCCTCGCTGGTCTCGGTGCTCGGCGTTGCCGACATCACGCAGATGGGCAAGGTCTACGCCGCCGGCTCCTTTCGCTTCTTCGAGACCTATTCGATAACGGCCTACATCTATCTCATCCTGACCGTCGGCCTGTCGCTGGCGCTCAGGGCGCTGGAGCGGCGGCTGCGCCGCCAGCACGAGGAATAGTTTTTCGGCCAAGGCAGCGCTACGATCCCCGAGCATTCCCCTTGAGGAGGTCCCCATGATCGTCGACAAAGCCAATGCGGCGCTGGATTCCGTCTATACGGCCGACACGCCGGAAGCGCTTGAGGAGGCCTATGCCGCGTGGGCCGCGACCTATGACAGCGAGACCGCCTCGCTCGGCTACCTCCTGCCTTTCCTGATCACCGCCTGGGTGGCGCGTCATGTGCCGGCGGGCGATGGCCCCTTGCTCGATGCCGGCTGCGGCACTGGCCTGTCGGGATCCTCGCTGAAGGCGCTCGGTTACCGCGACATTGCGGGGCTCGACCTCTCGTACGATATGCTGAAGATCGCCGGCAGCCGCAATGCCTACAGCGACCTGAAGCAGGCAATGCTCGGCGAAACGCTGCCGTGGCCGGACGGCCACTTCCGCGCCTTCTTCTCGACCGGCGTGTTCACCATCAGCCATGCGCCGGCGACAGGCCTGCACGAACTGGTGCGCATCACCCGCCAGGGCGGCCACGCCATCTTCACCGTGCGCGACCAGGTGTTCGAGAGCGGCGGCTTCCAAGCCGTGTTCGACGAGCTGGAGCAGGCAGGGAAATGGCGGCCGATCGAGGAAAGCCCGTGGTTCCGCTGCTATGCGATCGCCGAGCCTGACGCGCTGGTGAAGACGTTTGTGTTTGAAGTGTTGTGACTCCACTTACCTTCTCCCCTTGCGGGAGAAGGTAAAGGCGCTGAACGCCGCAATTGCCGAAAACCCAAAACATTGGTATGAGCCACGCCATGGAAGAGCTTTTTGGCGATCCGGCCTACAAGGGGTTCGTGCTGCAGGACAGGAAACGCCTGCCGTCGCGTTTTTCCGCGCGCGTGTCCGGGGCGCTGACCAGCCGACTACCCTAGGCCGACCTGTTCGGGTCCCTTTCGCCGGGCCTGAGGTCCGGTACCTGCTCTTTCCCATTCTCATATCGACGGATTTACGCACATGAGCGCACCGCGCACCCTCTACGACAAGATTTTCGACGACCATGTCGTCGATCGCCAGGACGACGGCACCTGCCTGCTCTACATCGACCGCCACCTGGTCCATGAAGTGACCAGCCCGCAGGCCTTCGAAGGCCTGCGCATGACCGGCCGTAAAGTCCGGCATCCGGAAAAGACGCTGGCCGTGGTCGATCACAATGTCTCGACCTCGCCCGAGCGCAAGTTCGGCATCAAGAACGAGGAAAGCCGCATCCAGGTCGAGGCGCTGGCCAAGAACGCCAGGGATTTCGGCGTCGAATATTATTCCGAGAACGATATCCGCCAGGGCATCGTCCACATCATCGGTCCGGAGCAGGGCTTTACTCTGCCCGGCATGACCATCGTCTGCGGCGACAGCCACACCTCGACGCATGGCGCTTTCGGCGCGCTGGCGCATGGCATCGGCACGTCCGAGGTCGAGCATGTTCTGGCGACGCAGACGCTGATCCAGCGCAAGGCCAAGAACATGCTGGTGCGTGTCGACGGCCAGTTGCCGGAGGGCGTCACCGCCAAGGACATCATCCTGGCCATCATCGGCGAGATCGGCACCGCCGGCGGCACCGGCTATGTCATCGAATATGCCGGCGAAGCGATCCGTGCGCTGTCGATGGAAGGCCGCATGACGATCTGCAACATGTCGATCGAAGGCGGCGCGCGCGCCGGCCTGATCGCCGCCGACGAGACGACCTTCGCCTATGTCAAGGACAAGCCGCGCGCGCCGAAGGGCGCGTCCTGGGATGCGGCACTCGAATATTGGAAGACGCTGCAGTCCGACGAAGGCGCGCATTTCGACAAGGTGATCGTGCTCGACGCGGCCAAGCTGCCGCCGATCGTCTCCTGGGGCTCCTCGCCCGAGGATGTCGTGTCGGTGCAGGGCATCGTGCCGAACCCGGACGACATCGCCGATGAAAACAAGCGCACCTCCAAGCAGCGCGCGCTCGACTATATGGGTCTGACGCCGGGCACCAAGATCACCGACATCACGCTCGACCGCGTCTTCATCGGTTCGTGCACCAACGGCCGCATCGAGGATCTGCGCGCCGTCGCCAAGGTGGTCGAAGGCAAGACGGTCAGCCCGCATGTCGATGCGATGATCGTGCCCGGCTCCGGCCTGGTCAAGGAACAGGCGGAAGCCGAAGGTCTCGACAAGATCTTTGTCGCCGCCGGCTTCGACTGGCGCGAGCCGGGCTGCTCGATGTGCCTTGCCATGAACGACGACCGGCTAAAGCCGCATGAACGCTGCGCCTCGACCTCGAACCGCAATTTCGAGGGCCGGCAAGGCTTCAAGGGCCGCACCCATCTCGTGTCGCCGGCGATGGCGGCCGCGGCGGCGATCGCCGGCCACTTCGTCGACATCCGCGAGTGGAAGTAACCCGGATTTGAACAGAACCCGAGCCGCGCCCGGCTCGGGTCAGCTCTTTCCGTCGCGGCGGACGAGCTCGTGGAACTCCTCGCGGCGTCCCGGCTGTTCGGCCGCGACCACTAGCGCAAGCTGTTGTTCCTCGAAGAGCTTGAACCATTCGTCCCATTCGACGAGTTCATAGCCTCCCGCATTGAGCGGCCGTTCAGGCTGGTCCTGATCCTGATAGGCGTGCTGGCCGAAGACCAGCCTCAACATGGGCTGCGTCCCCGCTTCCGGCGATATGTCGACGATTGCGGGAAAGCCGGCGCGCCCGGCAGCCCATGAGCGGATCGCATCGTGGTCGGTCAGTGTGATTGTGTCGGCCATGGGTCGCTCCAGATTGTGAACGGAGGAACGCTGACTGGGGACTGCGGTTCCCTGACATTATTTTGAGACGGCGGTCCTGCTTACCGCTTTCGCTTAACCGCTTGTTTGGGCTTGCCCTCTAAGCTCTTCCCTGACGTAAGCCAGGGGAAGTCACAGTCGGTTGGACACGGGTCTGCTCATTGCGCTGCTCAACCCGACGATCGCGCTGGCGCTCGGCGCGGCGTTCCTTGTGCTATGGTCCTATCAGCGCCACCGCCCCTATCTGGCCGTTTTGGCGATCAGCTACAGTCTCTCGGCGGCTGGCTTCCTGCTGCAGTATTTCACCTTGCCCATCGGGATGCCGCTGACCAAGCTTACGTCGAACATCTGCTTCACCATCGCCGCGTGCTGCCTGGCCAGCGCTGTCATCCACCGCTATGGCCGCAAGGTGCCCTATGTGGGGATCGCCGTGCTGGCCGGCGGCGGCCTGGCGTCGTTGTGCTGGTTCCTGTTCGTCGCGCCGGATCTCACCTGGCGCATCCTGGCGATGAATTTCGCATTCGGCGGCATCAGCCTTCTGGTTGCTGCCGAACTGCGCCCGGTGCGCAACAACGGCCCGACCGAAAAAATCCTGTTCGTGCTGTCGCTGCTGTCGGGCGTCAATTTCTTCGTGCGCACCCTTGCCGTCGTCATCGCGCATGGGCCCTTCGCCAGCTATGACGGGTTCTATGGCTCGTCCTACTGGACGACGGCGCTGCTGTCGCACGCGCTGCTCTCGCTGCTCATTGCGTTGTGCCTGTTTTCCGCCGCGGCACTCGACGTGTTGAAGGCATTGAAGACCGAGACCTATACCGACCCCCTGTCGGGCCTGCTCAACCGGCGTGGCTTCGAGGAACGCGGCATGCGGCTCTTGCAGCACTGCGCCTCGGCCCGGTTCCCGGTCGCGCTGGTGTTGGCCGACCTCGATCACTTCAAGGCGCTCAACGATGTGCATGGGCATGGCGCGGGCGATCGCGTGATCGCCGACTTCGCCGCCAAGCTTCGGTCGGCGGCCGGCGCGCGCGGTGTTGCCGGGCGTATCGGCGGCGAGGAATTCGCGGTGCTGCTGCCACTCAGCGATCTTGCCGCGGCCCGGCTGTTCGCCGAGGCGGTGCGCACCGTCTATTCGGCCGGTCATGTCGACGGACTTCCCCAGGGAACGAGGGTGACGGCAAGCTTCGGCGTGGCGGCCCGCAGCGGTGGCGAGGCGCTGGAGCCGCTGATGCGCCGTGCCGACGATGCGCTCTACAAAGCCAAGAAGAACGGCCGCGACAGTGTACGCCTGTCCTATGAGCGGCCGGAAACGGCGTTCCTGCCGGAGCCGCTCAAGACCGGCTGAATCTGCCCGGACGGGACGGCGTTAACGTCTTCTTCGCCCGTCGATGATTAGCTGTCGGCGCGGGTGCGGGAGAACATGAGCGGCGCCAACTTCATCCTGTTGATCAATCTGTCGGTTGCCGGCCTGCTGGCGGCATCCTTCATGGCGGTCGCCTTCCACGATGTCGGCCGCGCGCCGGCGCGCTGGCTGGCATTTGGCTATCTGCTGGGCATGGCCTATTCGGCCATCGAATTCTCCATTCCCGCTTTCTCCGACGCGCGGCTCCCGGTCGTGGCCGCCTTCGCGGTTTTCCTTGCCGCCACCATTGCGTTCAATGGCGGGCTTGCCCGCAAATACGGCGTGGCACTGCCCTGGAAGCCGATGCTGTTGTTCCTGTTGACCACCACCATAGCTGTGTATTTCGTGCAGGATCTGCCCCGCCAGTCGCTGATCCGCATCATGGCTTACCAGCTTCCCTATGCGGTCATGCAGTTTGTGGGGCTGGCCATTGTCTGGTCATCGAGGCAAAAGCTTGCCCGTCTCGATCGCATGTTGATGGCCGTGCTGGCGGCGAGCGGTCTGCAGTTTGCCTCCAAACCGTTCATCGCGCATGCGCTTGGCGGCTGGGGCGCCAATCCGCAGGCCTATCTGCAAAGCAACTACGCGCTGGTGTCGCAATCGCTCGGCACTGTCTTTGCGCTGGCGCTGGCGCTGCTGATGCTGGCCATCCTGGTTCGCGACGTGCTCGCCGAAGTGACGTCGAAGTCGGAAACGGACACGCTGTCGCGTCTGCTCAACCGCGGCGGCTTCACCCGGCATGCCGAGCTGGCGGTGCTTGGCGCGATGCGGCAAGGCGTGCCGGTCGCGCTGGTCATCGCCGATCTCGATCATTTCAAGAGCGTCAACGACAGTTTCGGCCATGCGTCAGGCGACCGGGTGATCGAGACTTTTGCAGGCTTCCTGCGCGAAGCTGCAGCCGCGCATCACGTTGCGGGTCGGATTGGCGGCGAGGAGTTCGCCATCATCCTGCCGGGGACCAACCTTGCCGCGGCGCGGCTGTTCGCCGAGGGGACGCGCAGCGCCTTTGGCGGGCTGCCCATCGACGGGCTGCCGGCAGACAACCGCTGCACCGCGAGCTTCGGCGTCGCCGAACTTCATCCGAGCGAAGACTTTGCCGATCTGATGCGGCGCGCCGACCAGGCGCTCTATCAGGCGAAGAATGCCGGGCGCGATTGCGTGCGCGTCTCCGCCGGACCGGCCGGCAACTGGTCGTCAGCCGGAATGGAAGCCAGAGCAATTTCAGGAAAAGTGTGAAACGGTTTTCCCGGGAAAGCGCATAGCGCTTTCCCTTGGGAAATTGCGTCCAAACAAAGTGTCTAGCGGCAGGGGCTGAGTTCGGGCATCTCGCCGTCGGAGAGACCGTACATATAGGAG
>NZ_RZPQ01001320.1:0-745 GCF_003999135.1 Mesorhizobium sp. M7A.F.Ca.CA.004.06.1.1
GGACGACACCAGGATGATGCCGAGTGTGCGCTCTGCGGCGGTGTCGGTGGCGGCTGCAATGTCAGTCATGCAACCAGCCTACGCCGCTTGGTCCTGGCATCGTAGTGTCAGCAATGATGGTGATCCACATCATAGGCGTTTGCGGAAATGCTCGGTGCCGACGATCAACAGGCCGGCGGCGACGATCAGCGCAGCGCCCAGGAACACCTCGCGGCGCGGCACGTCGCCCCAGATCGCAAAGCCGAGTGCGAATGCCCACAACAGCGAGGTGTATTCCAGCGGCGCGAGGACCGAAGCCGGTGTGCGCTTCATGCCTTCGAACAGAAGATATTGTGCCAGGCCGCCGAGTGCGCCGACGCTGGCAAGGAGCAGCAACTGAGCCCCGTCCGGTGTCCGCCACAACAACAATGCCGGCACCGCCGAAAACAGCAGGAAATAGAAATTGTTGAGCAGGAGCTGGATCATCGAGCACTCGGCAAGGGCGGTCTTGCGCAAGAGCACGATGGCGATGCCCCACAAGAAGGCCGCCGCCAGCACCAGCAGCACCGGCACGGACAGGCCGAGATGGGTCGGATCGCAAGCGACGAACACGCCGGCAAAGCCGATCAGCACCGCCAGCCAGCGCAGCATCGGCACCTTTTCGCCGAGCAGGAACACTGAAAGCACTGTGACGATGATCGGGGCCGCATAATAGACGGTGGTCAGCTCGGCGAGCTGCAGGCTGCGCGCGGCGTTGTAGTAACAC
>NZ_RZPQ01001321.1:0-738 GCF_003999135.1 Mesorhizobium sp. M7A.F.Ca.CA.004.06.1.1
CGCCCCGGCATGCCGCCGCGCACGCCGAAGGCGCGGGCCTCATAGGAAGCGGCGAGCACGACGCCGCCGCCCACCGCGATCGGCTTGCCGCGCAGCGACGGATCGAGCAACTGCTCGACCGAGGCGTAGAAAGCGTCGAGATCGGCATGCAGGATGGTGGCTGTCGTTTCCATCCCGACCGCACATCACAGTTGCTGATAGAATTGGAACAAATAAAGAACAAGCACGGGTCGTTGTCAAGCGAGGGGCGATTTGTGCAGCAACAGCCAAGCCAGTTCGAGCGCAATCACCTAGACAATATGCTCCGCCCGCAGCGCCGCCTTCATCCGTTCCAGTTCCGCCTCGCCACCCGCCGCCAGTTCTTCGGCAATCCGCGCCAGCCTATCGTCGGCCTTGCGGTGCTTGCTGCCCCAGGCGCCGAGCGTCGCCAGCACCGGCAAGAGGTCGATACCTGCCTCGGTCAGCCGGTAGACCGTTCTCAAGCCATGCGTCGGGTCGTCGCTTCTGGTGAGGATGCCTTCCTCCTGAAGCGTCTGCAGTCGCTCGGCCAGCGTGCGCGAGGAGATGCCTTCGTCGGATTGCAGGAATTCGCGAAAGTGCCTTTTGCCGGCGAAAGCCATGTCGCGGATGATGAGCAGCGTCCAACGGTCGCCGATCAGTTCGAGCGACAGGTTGATCGGGCAGTCGGATTTTTCGCGCGTCGACATCTATGGTTCCATTTTTAAATCACTTTACTAT
>NZ_RZPQ01001322.1:0-737 GCF_003999135.1 Mesorhizobium sp. M7A.F.Ca.CA.004.06.1.1
GCCTCACTCAGCCCGAAGGCGATCAGCGTCTCGTCATTGTCCAAGGCCTTCGGCATTCCCGGCATCCGCATCGGCTGGCTGATCACCAGGGACGCTGAGCTTCAGGAGAAATTCCTCGCCGCCAAGGAGCAGATCGGCATCTGCGGCAGCGTTATCGACGAAGGCATTGCCCGCGGCATGCTCGAACGCCGGGACGCTTTCCTGGCGACGCTGCTGCCCGAAATGGCGGGGCGCCGCGACATCGTCCAGGCCTGGATCGATCGCGAACCGCTGGTCGACTGGGTGCGGCCCGAAGGCGGCGTGGTCGGCTTCCCGCGCCTCAATGTCGAACCCGGCTTCGACCTCGACCGGTTCTATGTGAACCTGCTGGAAAACCACGGCACCTATGTCGGACCCGGCCACTGGTTCGAGATGGAAAAATGCTTCTTCCGCGTCGGCTTTGGCTGGCCGACGGAAGCCGAATTGCGCGGCGGCCTTGATGCCATCTCCGCCGCGCTGCGGCAGTAAGTTTCCCGTGCCAGCGACCGGTTGATGCTACTGCGTCACAGCGACCGTTCATAGTGGCCAGCGTCTGCGCCGCCCCTCACCTGCCTGCCGGCATCCTCTCCCCGTATAGTGACGGGGAGAGGGGTGCTGTCATCGGCGATTTCGCCAATCTCCAGCGTTGCGGGAGAAATGCCGGCGTCGCCGCCCGCCCCTCTCTCCCCGTCACTATAGGATGTCCGGCAGGACAGTGA
>NZ_RZPQ01001323.1:0-736 GCF_003999135.1 Mesorhizobium sp. M7A.F.Ca.CA.004.06.1.1
ACTTCGGATCCACGCCCTCATGCTTCAGCGCGGCGAGCAGGCTGTAATGCGTCGTCGAGACGAACGGCACGGCGACCTTCTTGCCGGCGAGGTCGGCGACTTTCTCGATGCCGGCGCCGTTGCGCGCCACCAGCGCCTCGGATTCGCCGATCAGGCCGACTATAAAGATGGTCTGGATCGGCAATTCGCGGCTAGCCGCCGCCGCCAGCGGGCTCGAGCCGACATAGCCGATATCGACCGAGCCGGAAGCGACCGCGGCGATGACATCGGCGCCGGAATCGAATTTGCGCCAGTCGATTACTGCCTTCGTCTCCTTTTCATAGGCGCCGTCGGCCTGCGGCACTTTCGAAGGCTCGACCACCGTTTGATAGCCGATGGTGATTTTGAGGTCGTCGGCATGGGCCGGGCCGAGGAAGGCCGCGCCGGCAAGTGCCGCCGACGAGAGGAGAACAATGCGTCGCGAAATGGTGGACATGGAGGGCTCCTGAAAAGAGAAAAATCGGAATGCCCCATGATAGTCCGCTAATTCTATTAGGTTTGTAGAGTTAAATCCTTCCAACGAAGGCGGGCTTGTTAGAAAAAAGCTGTCGGTGGTCGGCGGATAGGGCGGATGAGGCGGTTGTAGCGTGCAGGGTGTCGCCATAGGGCAGACCTTTTGATGCCGGCGGGACAGCGCCCCCCTCTGTCCTGCCGGACATCTCCCCCTCAAGGGGGGAGATTGGCAGGGTCGGCTTCA
>NZ_RZPQ01001324.1:0-734 GCF_003999135.1 Mesorhizobium sp. M7A.F.Ca.CA.004.06.1.1
CCAAGGAAGATCTGGAAGAGATCGTCGAGTTCCTGCGCGATCCGCAGAAATTCCAGCGGCTCGGCGGCAAGATTCCGCGCGGCGTGCTGCTCGTCGGACGTCCGGGAACCGGCAAGACGCTGCTCGCCCGCTCGGTTGCCGGCGAAGCCAATGTGCCGTTCTTCACCATATCCGGTTCTGACTTCGTCGAGATGTTCGTAGGCGTTGGTGCAAGCCGCGTCCGCGATATGTTCGACCAGGCCAAGAAGAACGCACCCTGCATCATCTTCATCGACGAAATCGACGCTGTCGGCCGTCATCGCGGCGCCGGCCTCGGCGGTGGCAACGACGAACGCGAGCAGACGCTGAACCAGCTGCTGGTCGAGATGGACGGCTTCGAATCCAACGAAAGCATCATCCTGATCGCCGCCACCAACCGGCCCGACGTGCTTGACCCCGCCCTGCTCAGGCCAGGCCGCTTCGACCGCCAGGTCGTGGTGCCGAACCCTGACATCGTCGGCCGCGAGAAGATCCTCAAGGTGCATGTGCGCAACGTGCCGCTGGCGCCCAATGTCGACCTCAAGGTGATCGCGCGCGGTACGCCGGGCTTTTCCGGCGCCGATCTGATGAACCTCGTCAACGAATCCGCGCTGATGGCGGCACGGCGCAACAAGCGCCTCGTCACCATGGCCGAATTCGAGGACGCCAAGGACAAAATCATGATGGGCGCCGAGCGCCGCTCGTCGGCCATGACC
>NZ_RZPQ01001325.1:0-732 GCF_003999135.1 Mesorhizobium sp. M7A.F.Ca.CA.004.06.1.1
TGAGACAGTTTTTTTTTTTAAAGAAGAAGACGGCATACGATATTAGTCGAAGGGGAGGGGGATGGGAGAGGGGTATAAGAGAAAGGTCGAGGGCCGGCTGGTCGAATATCTCGACAAGACGTTCGAACGTCACTTAACAGAGAAGTGAAGGGGCGGTCTCTCGAGGCTCCCTGTTGAGGGCCTCGACAATGTCGGCGACGTGATCGTTGGCTAGGATACGGGCAATCGCGACGGCTTCGTCGCTTGCCACTGTGGTAATTTCGTTCATGGCTCACTCCTTGCCGTCCGGCAGGACATGAACCATGTGAGGTCACGTCAGGGCGGACGGCTGTTGCGTTCGACTGTGACTGTCGCCAGGCATGGCGCGGTGACCTTTCCGCTTGCGGGTTCGCGTTTTTACTATCTGCAAGCGGGCGCAACATAGGAGCGCGCCTTGCCGTGTCAATCGCGGTGAGGAGGGAAAATGCCGACGAGCGGCCAAGATCGCGAGACTGTGATCGCCGACCCCCGTTCGCCTCGGCAGACCGGGGTGGAATAGCCGTTATTTCTGCTTCAGCCGGCGCGAGAAGCGCAGCCACTTGTCTTCGACCGGCCTTGGGACCGGCCTTGGCTGCACGAGAATGGTGGTGAGCTCGGCGGGCAGGGTCGGAACCAGCGGCTTCTTGGTGGCGACGCCGTCGGCGATCGCGACGATGCTGTGATAGAATTCGCTGCCGGTCATCGATCTCGGCG
>NZ_RZPQ01001326.1:0-731 GCF_003999135.1 Mesorhizobium sp. M7A.F.Ca.CA.004.06.1.1
CCCTTGTTGGTTTCTTCCTTGTCGGCAAGAAAGGCGGAATCGCCGAACAGCGCCACCGCCATCGGATCGAGGTCGAGTTCGTCGAGCATCAGCGCCCCGGCCAGATGCGGCACGCCGGCCTTGCCGTCGACCCCCTCCTTTACATCGATATTGACGTCGCCGGACACCGCCGCTTCGTTGATAGCGCCGTTGAGTTCGTCCAGCACCAGCAGACCGTTGCCATAATCGCCCTGCGCCGAGAACGACGTCGACATGCCCGCCCCCATGCCCGGCAGGCCGATACCTGTCGTCATCAGCCATGGCTCGATGTCGGCGGCGTCGAGGCTGAGCTTGCCCTTGGCGGCGAAGCCTTGCGGCGTATCGGCGATCGTCCCCTCGAAACCCGCCTTGAAGTCGTTGCCGGCAAGGCTGAAATTCGTCGTCAGGCCGCCGCCGAGCGTACCCTTGGCCTGAATGTCGGTGCTCGCCTCGCCCAGCATGCCGAGCGGCAGTGCCGGCAGGCCGTAGAGGGCCAGCAGCGTGGTGGCATCAGGGTTTTTGGCATTGAAGGTAAGCGCCACCGGCGCTTCGAGAAGCTTGTCCACCGCCCCCTTTCCCGACAGCGATGCGGAAAAGGCCGAGCCGCCGGCCTTGCCTTGTCCGCTCACCGCCAGGCCCGTGGTGCCGTCGCCATTGTCGGCCGCACTCGCCACGAGGTCGACACGCGCATCCTGGAACAGCTCGGGATAGGC
>NZ_RZPQ01001327.1:0-730 GCF_003999135.1 Mesorhizobium sp. M7A.F.Ca.CA.004.06.1.1
GTACCATTGTGTCCGAGTTGTGATCCATAGTCACAGGTGATCCTCGATTTGGTCGTTTGTCAACTGGCCTGGAATGGCGTTTTCTGCCTTTCAGGACCGAAGAATGCGAGGGCAGTGAGATGAATGCAATGACGGGCACGTTGAATTCGACACAGCGGATGGACACCACGGCAGCCATTGCTGTCGCGCTGACGGTGGTTGGTTGGGCCTCCGCCTTTCCGGCGATCCGCGCCGGTCTCGCTGCCTTCGGACCGCTGGAACTCGGCGCGTTGCGCTTTGCCATCGCCGCGGTGCCGGCGGCGATCTTCCTGGCCATCAAGCGCCCGGCGCTGCCAAGGCTCGACGAAGTGTGGCGCCTGGTCTTTGGCGGCGCCATCTTCGTCGCGCTCTACACCGTCATGCTCAATTTCGGCGAACTGACCGTCTCTGCCGGTGCCGCCGGCTTCATCATCAATGTCAGCCCGATCTTCACCGCCATCATGGCGATGGTCCTGCTGGGCGAGCGCTTTTCGGGCATGGCCTGGGCCGGTACGGTGATTTCCTTCGCCGGCATTGGCGTCATCGCCATGGCCGACGAGAATGGACTGTCTTTTAACACCGGTGCTCTTCTGGTGCTTGGTTCGGCCTTGTGCTCGGCCGTCAACACCATCGTCCAGAAGCCGCTGTTTGCCCGCCATCATCCGTTGACCATCTCCGCTTCGAACATGGTGCTCGGCGCACTATGCCTGGC
>NZ_RZPQ01001328.1:0-723 GCF_003999135.1 Mesorhizobium sp. M7A.F.Ca.CA.004.06.1.1
ATCGTGTGGGCAGCCTCATCATAGTCGGAATTGACCGCCCAGCCGGACGTCTGGAAACCGACGATACTCATGCCCAGCAATTTGCCGTTGCTGTCATTGTTCTCGTAGCGGATGTCCATCTTGGGCTCGGCGAACTGCAACTGCTGCACGCCCGACACGTCGTCGGTCATGTAGTAGATCGAGCTTTCATTGTAGGCCGCGGCCGAACAGGAAAAATGGAACAGCCGCGTCTCCTTGTCGGGTTCGCCGGGCTGCGCATCCTTGTCCTTGTATTTAATCGAAAAAACGGTCGGCTCATTGGCAAGGAACTGCTTGTCGCACTGGTCGCCATAGGTTGCCAGAAAGGCCTTCTTGGCCTGCTCCAGTGCGGTGTCTTTCTTTGGCGGTGGCGGCCCGTCGCCGCAGCTTGGCGGCAGCGCCTCTTCGAAATCGGCGGTGGAGGGTTTCAGCGCGCCTTTTTCGATATGGATCGGATCGAAGGGCGGCTCCGCCTGGATCTGGGCATTCACCTGGCGCAGCGTATAGCAACCGGCAAAGACCTTTTCGCCGCCGGCCTTGTCCGTCGCGCGAATGGCGACGGGGACGTTGTAGAAAATGCTGCCAGCCGCACCTTCGTCGGAAACAGCTCCGGTCTCGACCTCGACCTTGTGGGTCCCATCAAAACCCTTGACGAAACTGTCGAAATCCTTTGCCGGCTTTGTATCGCTGAAATACCCCCAGGCG
>NZ_RZPQ01001329.1:0-719 GCF_003999135.1 Mesorhizobium sp. M7A.F.Ca.CA.004.06.1.1
CGCCAGCACCGGCGGCAGGGCATTGGGCAGCACCTCGCGAAAGGCGATCGCCAGCGGGTGCATGCCGATGACCCTGGCCCCGGCGACATAATCGCGTTCGCGAATGGAGAGGACTTCCGCGCGGGCGACCCGGGCTGGTCCGGTCCAGGTGCCGAGCGCGATGGCAATCACGACGACGCCGAGCGACGGTCCGACGACGCTGACGAAGGCCAGTGCCAGCAGGAAGCTCGGCACGGTCTGGAAGGCGTCGGTGATGCGCATCAGCACCTCGTCGACGAGGCCGCCGGCAAAGCCGGCCAACGTGCCGACCACGGCGCCGACGACAAGTGCGGCGGCCGCGGCCGCGAGCCCGACAGCCAGCGATGTGCGGGCGCCATGAAAAAGCTCGGCCAGCACGTCGCGGCCAAGCCGGTCGGTGCCGAGCGGCAGCGACCAGTCCTGGAACGGCGGCAGCAGCGCCGGGCCGGCGATGGCCTGCGGGTCGCCGGGGAACAGCAGCGGCGCCGACAGCGCCATAGCGATCAGCGCCGCCAGGAGCATGGCGCCGGCGACCGCCTCGGGCGTGCGCAGAAAGCGGCGGAGCGGGCTCATGCGCCGGCCTCGCTGGCGCCTACGCGCGGATCGAGGAAGGCGTAGGCGATGTCGACGAGCAAATTGATGACAAGGACCAGGACTGCGCTGGTGAGGATAATGCCGAGCAGAAGCGGCGTGTCGCGGGA
>NZ_RZPQ01000132.1:0-10355 GCF_003999135.1 Mesorhizobium sp. M7A.F.Ca.CA.004.06.1.1
GGCCAAGGTGGTGCGCACCGCTCTCCAGGACGCGGCATCGGTCGCCGGCCTGCTGGTGACCACGGAGGCGATGGTGGCCGAGAAGCCGAAGAAGGAAGCCGCCGCCCCGGCAATGCCCGCCGGCGCCGGTATGGACTTCTGAGGTCACGGCCCATCCGCCCGCTTCCCTGGCGGGGAGCGGGCGTCATCCGAAGAGAAAGTGGAGGTAAAGATGGATGCAATGGCTGGCCTCGGATCCGTACCGGCTCCTACGCACCAGGCGAAGGAATTCCTGGCCTATGAAACAGAATGCAGGAACGTGCTGAAGCCGCTGCTGGCAGGGCTGCTCGACATGGCTGAAGCTGCCGGCTGGAACCGGCGAACCGCGGCGTCGGCACTGATGTTCCTCGCCGCGCAGCAAGTGTCGGCAACATCCGAGGTATCCGCCGGCAGCGGCTGAACGGAAATCGGCCAGTCCATTCACCTATTCGCGGCGGGCCGCGCTCCCGGTGCTCGGCCCGCTACAGGCCCTGAACAATCGAGAGGAGGCACAAGCCATGAATCACGGGCAATTTGAGGAACCGGTCACACTTCTGGTCGGAATGGGCTTTCCGAGGAAGATCGACAGCGTGATGGAAGCTTACGCACTGCTGCAGGACTGGCCGAGCGCCGGCCGCAACGGCGCCCATGCCGTCGCACTCAACGCTTGCAAGGCGGGCATCGTCGGCGAGATCGATCCGGAGACGGTGCGGGCCACGCTGGTCAGCTTCGCGCGCCGCCACGACATATTGGTGCCGGAGATGGTTACGCCGCTCGCGACGGCGGCCGGTGGTGCGCTGCGCACGAGGTGAACTGACGATGCGGCGCTGCACAGCGCCTGAAGACCATGGTCTTGCGATAAGCCAGGCGAACACGGAGACGCCGGAATTCCTTTCCGGGCGGGCGGCATTGTCGTTGGTCATTGAGCGAACGCGTCAGCAAGACTGACCTGTTCTGCCCGAATAGCGCTTCTGAGCGCCGCCTCCCGGTTAAAAAAGTATCATCCGTTGTCTTGAATCGTGGTGGCGCCTGTTGTCATGAGCCGGTACCTTGGCTCTTGAAATGCAGAGCCGAAACCAATTCGGCCGGTTTAGGGAATTGGGCCGAACGCGGCAAATATCCGTGCCGGCCCGGGAGGAAACGGACATGGAACCGGACCTGGAAGTTGTCCAGATACGACGCGGTGAGTCCTTCAAGGCGTGGTCGCACGGCTACCCCTTCCATACGGTGCGCTGGCACTTCCATCCCGAATATGAACTGCATCAGGTGATCTTCACCAACGGCCGCTATTTCGTCGGCGACTTCATCGGCGAGTTCGAGCCGGGCAATCTGGTGCTGACCGGGCCGAACCTGCCGCACAATTGGGTCAGCGATATCGCCAGGGACAGTTCGATCCCGCTGCGCGGCCGCATCATTCAGTTTTCCGAAAGTTTCATCGGCGATGCCATGCATGTGCTGCCGGAGTTGGCGGGGCTCACGGCTCTGCTCGAGGCGTCACGTCGCGGCGTGCTGTTTTCCAGCCGCACCAGCAAGGCGCTGGCGCCGCTGATGGAAGAGATGATGCAGGCACAAGGTGTGCGCCGCATCGAGCTGTTCATGATGATCGCCGGCCTGCTCAGCCGCGCCCAGGAATTCCAGCTTTTGGCCAGCGCCAGCTACCGGCCCGATCCCTCCGGCTACATGACCGCCGGCATGAATAAGGCGCTCGCCTATATCAGGGAAAACCTGACGCAGCTGTTCGACGAGGCGGACCTCGCCGCCATCGCCGGCCAATCGACCGGCGCTTTCTCACGCTCGTTTCGCCGTCACACCGGCATGTCGCTGGTGCAGTATGTGAAGCGGCTGCGCATCAACCTTGCCTGCCAGATCCTGATGAGCGACGAGCAGGCCTCGATCACCGACATCTGCTACGAGGTCGGCTTCAACAATCTGTCCAATTTCAACCGGCAGTTCCTGGCGGAGAAGGGCATGCCGCCCTCGCGCTTCAGGCGCCTGCTGGCCGACAACATCAACGCGGGAAAAGCCGCTTAACGGAGGAGCCAGGGAGGAACCAAGGGAGGATTTTTTCTTTTGCATGACGACGTGAGCCGCGTGGAGCGGTTCGCGATGGAGAACGCTTGTCTCGAATTCCTCCGTCGGCGGAGGTTGTCGGCGCGGCTCGAAAGGCCGGCGCCGGGTCCCGGTTCCCAATGCAGTTTGGGCGAGGGCGGATAGGTATCTTCAGACCAAAGCAGTCAACGACCTTCTTACAACCATATCCAGAAACGGAGAAGACCGAATGACCAAACTTTCATCTTCATTGAAGTCCGCTGGCAAGTCCGCCGGTGTGGCAGCCCTTGCGCTGTCGCTGCTGGCCGGCACCGCCGCGATCGCCAGGGCCGCCGAAGTCACCGATGCGACCGTCGCCTTCCTGATGCCCGACCAGGCCTCGACCCGCTACGAGCAGCATGATTATCCCGGCTTCGCCGCCGAGATGAAGAAGCTGTGCCCGGGCTGCAAGGTGCTCTACCAGAATGCCGATGCCGACGCCTCGCGCCAGCAGCAGCAGTTCAACTCGGTGATCTCGCAGGGCGCCAAGGCGATCGTGCTCGACCCGGTCGACTCGACCGCCGCCGCCTCGCTGGTCAAGCTGGCGCAGAGCCAGGGCATCAAGGTCATCGCCTACGACCGGCCGATCCCGACCGCGCCGGCCGATTTCTATGTGTCGTTCAACAATGAAGGCATCGGCAAGGCCATCGCCGACTCGCTGGTCGAGCACCTGAAGGCGCTGAAGGTCGATCCGGCCAGCGGCGGTGTGCTGCAGATCAACGGCTCGCCGACCGACGCGGCGGCCGGCCTGATCAAGAAGGGCATCCATGCCGGCCTCGACAATAGCGGCTACAAGATCCTGGCCGAATACGACACGCCGGAATGGGCGCCGCCGAAGGCGCAGCAATGGGCCGGCGGCCAGATCACCCGCTTCGGGCCGAAAATCCTCGGCGTGGTTGCCGCCAATGACGGCACCGGTGGCGGCGCCATCGCCGCCTTCAAGGCGGCCGGCGTCGATCCGGTGCCGCCGGTGACCGGCAATGACGCGACGATCGCGGCCTTGCAGCTGATCATCGCCGGCGACCAGTACAACACCATCTCCAAGCCGAGCGAGATCGTGGCGGCGGCGGCCGCCAACATCGCCATCAAGCTGCTTTCGGGCGAGACGCCGAAGGCCGAGATGACGCTGTACGACACGCCCTCGCAGCTGTTCACGCCAGCCGTGGTGACGCAGGAAAACCTGAAGGCCGAGATCATCGACAAGAAGATCAACACCGCGGCCGAACTCTGCGTCGATCGTTACGCGGAAGGCTGCAAGAAGCTGGGCATCGGGAACTGACCGCGACCCTTGCCCGCTCCGCTGCCTGGCCACCGCGCGGTGGCCAGGCAGCGCTCATCCGACATTTTTGAACCGGTTTTGAAAGGCTTCCTGGCATGATCGATACCCCGGACGAACCGGTTCCGGCAGGCGAGCTGGTGCTCAGCCTGCGCGGCGTTTCGAAGAATTTCGGCGCCGTTTCGGCGCTCACCGACATCGATCTCGATGTCCATGCCGGCGAGGTGGTGGCGCTGGTCGGCGACAATGGCGCCGGCAAGTCGACCCTGGTCAAGATCCTGGCCGGCGTGCATCAGCCGAGCTCAGGCACGATAAGTTTTCGCGGCAAGCAGGTGACGCTTGCAGATCCAAGTGCGGCGCTGACGCTCGGCATAGCCACCGTGTTCCAGGACCTGGCGCTGTGCGAGAACCTCGACATCGTCGCCAACATCTTTCTCGGTCGTGAGCTCAACCCGCTGCGGCTGGACGAGGTGGCGATGGAAGTGCGCGCCTGGACGCTGCTCAACGAGCTATCGGCGCGCATCCCAAGCGTGCGCGAAGTGGTCGCTTCGCTGTCGGGCGGCCAGCGCCAGACGGTGGCGATCGCCCGCTCGCTGCTGCTCGAACCCAAGCTCATCCTGCTCGACGAGCCGACGGCGGCACTTGGCGTGGCGCAGACGGCGGAAGTCCTCAACCTGATCGAGCGGGTGCGCGACCGCGGTCTCGGCGTCGTCATCATCAGCCACAATATGGAAGACGTGCGCGCCGTCGCCGACCGCATCGTCGTGCTGCGGCTTGGCCGCAACAATGGCATCTTCTCGCCCGACGCCTCGAACCAGGAACTGGTCAGCGCCATCACCGGCGCGTCGAACAATTCGGTGTCGCGGCGCGCCGAGCGGCGCCAAACCCAGCAGACTCAAATGGCGCGACAGGATCAAACGCAGGAGCCACGCCCATGAGCCGCGACGTGCAACAGACGGCCCCCGTGCCGCCGCAGCTCGACCGCGCCGACGTGCGCGTCAAGCATGAGGCGGGGATCGGCGGCGCCATCCGCAGGTTCTTCGACCGGGTCCGCTCGGGCGATCTCGGCTCGCTGCCGGTGATCGTCGGGCTGGTCATCATCTGGACGGTGTTTGCCAGCATCAACCCGATCTTCCTATCATCAAGCAATCTGGTCAATCTGCTGTTCGATTGCTCCACCGTGGGCGTCATCGCGCTCGGCATCGTCTGCGTCTTGATGGTCGGCGAAATCGACCTGTCTGTCGGTTCGATCAGCGGCTTTGCCTCGGCGATGGTCGGCACGCTGTGGGTCAACCAGGGCTGGCCGGTGGCGCTCGCCATTCTGGCCGCTGTCGCCGTCGGCGGCTTTATCGGCGCACTCTACGCGCTGCTGTTCAACCGGCTGGGCATGCCGAGCTTCGTCTCGACGCTGGCCGGTCTGCTGGCGGTGCTTGGCCTGCAGCTCTACATTCTCGGCTCGACCGGCTCGATCAATCTGCCCTACGGCTCGAACCTGGTGAATTTCGGCCAGCTGCTGATGATGCCGAAATTTGTTTCGTTCGCCCTGGCGGCCGTGCCCGGCATCGTCATGCTGGTCACCGGCCTGCGCACCGTTACGCGCCGCCGCGCCGCCAATCTGTCGGCGCCGTCGACCGGCGGCCTGGTTATACGGGCGGTGGTGATCACGGTCATTCTCGAACTCATCGTCTTCTATCTCAACCAGGCGCGCGGCATTCCGTGGATGTTCGGCCTGTTCGTCGGCCTGGTCATATCGATGCATTACGCGCTGACGCGGACCAAATGGGGCCGCTCGATGTCGGCGGTCGGCGGTAACCGCGAGGCGGCAAGGCGCGCCGGCATCAATGTGCGGCTGATCTATTCGAGCGCCTTCGTGCTGTGCTCGATGCTGGCCGCTTTCGGCGGCGTGCTGTCGGCGGCCCGCCTGGCCTCGGCCAGCCAGCAGGCCGGCACCGGCGACGTCAACCTCAACGCCATCGCGGCAGCCGTCATCGGCGGCACCAGCCTGTTCGGCGGTCGCGGCAGTGCGTATTCGGCGCTGCTCGGCATCATCGTCATCCAGTCGATCGCCAGCGGCCTGACGCTGCTCGATCTGTCCTCGTCGCTTCGGTACATGATCACCGGCGCCGTGCTTGCCATCGCGGTCATCGTCGACTCGCTGGCACGCCGCTCGCGTGTCTCCCATGGCCGGGCCTGAACCCATCAACAGGAAGCAAGACATGAGCGAAGAACTGTCCGGAAAAGTTGCCGCCGTCACCGGCGCGGCATCAGGCATCGGCCTCGAATGCGCCAGGCATATGCTGGCGGCCGGCGCCACCGTGGTGCTGGTCGACCGCGCCGAGGCGACGCTGAACAAACTGTGCGCCGAACTCGGCCCCAAGGCGATCCCGCTGGTCATCGACCTGATGCAGCCGGCCAGCGTCGCCACCATGATGCCGCAGATTCTGGAGAAGGTCGGCCAACTCGACATCTTCCATGCCAATGCCGGCGCCTATGTCGGCGGCGAGGTGGCGACCGGCGATCCCGACGCCTGGGACCGGATGCTCAACCTCAACATCAATGCCTGCTTCCGTTCGATCCAGGCGGTGCTGCCGCACATGATCGAGCGCAAGACGGGCGACGTCATCGTCACCAGTTCGATTGCCGGACTGGTTCCTGTGGTCTGGGAGCCGATCTACACGGCCTCCAAGCACGCCGTGCAGGCCTTCGTCCACACGGTGCGCCGGCAGGTCGCCAAGCACGGCCTGCGCGTCGGTGCGGTGGCGCCCGGCCCGGTGGTGACGGCGCTGGTCGACGACTGGCCGAAGGCCAAGCTCGAGGAAGAACTCGCCGCCGGCGGCCTGATGCAGCCGCGCGAGGTGGCCGAAGCGGTGATGTTCATGCTGACCCGCCCGCGCAACGTGACGATCCGCGATCTGGTGATTTTGCCGCAGAGCAATGATTTGTGAGTGGGTGAGGAATAGGGAATAGGCAGTAGGCAGTAGGCAGTAGGGGGAAGATAAAGGCACGACCTTGCTGTCGAAAACGCTTCTTGCTCCCTATCCCAACTCGCTAATCTCCTACTGCCTACTGCCTACTGCCTACTGCCCTGAACCGAAGGTTTCCCCCATGCCTAATTTCCTCGGCATCGACGTCGGCACCGGCAGCGCGCGGGCCGGGGTGTTCGACCACACTGGAAACATGCTCGCCTCTGCCAAGCGCGATATCGAGGCCTGGCGCGAGGCCGGCGACATTGTCGAGCAGTCGAGCAACGACATCTGGCGGGCGGTGTGCGCGGCCACGCGGGAAGCGGTCGCTCAATCGGGCGTGGCACCCGAGGCGATCGCCGGCATCGGGTTCGACGCCACTTGTTCGCTGGTGGTGCTGGGCGAGGGCGGCGTGCCGCTGCCGGTGAGCAGATCCGGCAATTCGGAACGCAACATCATCGTCTGGATGGATCATCGCGCGGTCGAGCAGACGCGCCGCATCAACCGTAGCGGCGAGGCGGTGCTGAACTATGTCGGCGGCGTCATCTCGCCGGAGATGGAAACGCCGAAACTCCTTTGGCTGGCCGAAAACCTGCCCGACACGTTCAACGCCGCCTGGCAGTTCATGGACCTCCCCGATTTCCTCACCTGGCGGGCGACCGGCAGCCTTGCCCGCTCGGTCTGCACGGTGACTTGCAAATGGACCTATCTGGCGCATGAAAGCCGCTGGGACGAGGCCTATTTCCGCACCATCGGACTAGGGAGCCTGGCCGACGAGGGGTTCGCGCGCATCGGCACGCAGATCGTGCCGGCGGGGGGCGCACTTGGCGGCGGGTTGACCGCGCAGGCGGCTGCGGACCTTGGCCTCGTCCCCGGCACCGCGGTAGCGGCCGGTCTGATCGATGCGCATGCCGGTGGCGTCGGTACGGTCGGTGCGCGCGGCGCGTTCGGCAGCGTTCTGTCGCGCATGGCCTATGTTTTCGGCACCTCGGCCTGCACCATGTCGTCGACCGCGGCGCCGGCCTTCGTCGACGGCGTCTGGGGTCCGTATTTCTCGGCCATGGTGCCGGGCCTGTGGCTGAACGAGGGCGGCCAGTCGGCAGCCGGTGCTGCTATCGACCATCTGGTGCGCATGCATCCCGCGGCTGCCGAAGCGACCGCCAAGGCGCAAGCCGAGGGGCTCAGCCTCAGCGCCTGGCTGTCGTTGCAGGCGCAAAGCCGCAATGGGGCCGCGGCAACGCCGGCGCTGGTCGGCGGCATCCATGTGGTGCCGGAGTTTCTCGGCAACCGCGCACCTTTCGCCGACCCGGACGCGCGCGCGCTGATCGCCGGGCTCGATCTCGACACCAGCCTCGACAGCCTGGTCGGGCTCTATGTCGCCGGGGTCTGCGGGCTGGGCTATGGCGCGCGCCAGATCGTGCGGGCCGAGCATGACAAGGGCATTGCCGTCGACACCATCGTGGTCAGCGGCGGCGCCGGCCAAAGCCCGCTGGTGCGCCAGCTGCTTGCCGATACCACAGGCATGGTGGTGGTGGCGTCGACCTCGCCGGAACCGGTGCTGCTCGGCTCGGCTATGCTGGGCGCGGTCGCCGCCGGTGCCTACAGGGATCTGACGGGGGCGATGGCCGGCATGTCGGAACTCGGCGAGGTCTATCATCCCGACGCTACGCTGGGCGGCTGGCATGCAAAACGCTTCGCGGCGTTCGAGCTGCTGCAGCAGGCGGGCAAGGCGATCAGGGGCTGAGAAACTGTTTCGAAAGGCCAGCGACTCCTGCCCGGCTCTGTCAGGAGTGTGGCGAACACCGCTTGGCGATGATGCCGGAAGCTGGCAGCTTTGTTCCGTCGCGACGAGGTAGGCGGCAGGAGCAGGAGGCCTGATGGCAGACGACAAATCGCCAGTGCCATTCGCATCGGACAGCGTGCCATGGACGGAATGGTCCGATGTGCCGCGCTTTGCCGTGCGCTACCGGCATCTGTCGCTGGCCGCCCTAGGCGAGAATTACCATGTCGGCGTGGCGATCGAGGAACTGCCGCCGGGCAAGCAGACCTCACCGGCGCACTACCACATTTTCGAGGAAGAGCATGTCTTCATCCTCGAAGGGGCGCTGACCGCTTATGTCGGCGACGCCGCCTACGCCATGAAGGCCGGCGACTACATCTGCTTTCCGGCTGGTGCTGCGGCGGGGCATTGCCTCATCAACACCGGCGACGCGCCGTGCCGCTATGTCATCGTCGGCGAGCGCAACCCGAATGACGTGGTCGTCTACACCGCCTCCAACAAGGTGCTGGTGCGCGCGCTGGGTAGCCGTGCGCTCTTCGATCTCGCTGCAACTCGAACCTACTGGGACGGCGAGAACACCGGCCTTGCCGCCGGCGATCCGCTGCCGTCGGGTGTGATGTCCGGTATCACCAAACCCCCAGCCGTGCCGATCCCGCCTGTCGCCAGCGATGCCGTCGAATGGAAGGTCGAGGGCGAAGGCCCGCGGTTCGGCGGCCGGTCCAGGCATCTGACCTATGCGGCTTTGGGACTACCAGACTATCATGTCGGCATGCTGATCGAGGCGCCGGCCCCCGGCATGCGCCTGGCGCCCAGGCACTACCACATGCTCGAAGAGGAGCACGCGCTGATTCTGGAAGGGCAGGTGACGCTGCTGCTTGGCGAGGAGCGTCACGAGATGAAGGCCGGCGATTATGTCTGCTTTCCCGCCGGCCTGGCGGTCGGGCATTCCTTCCTCAACAGCGGTACGGAACCGTGCCGCTATCTGATGATCGGCGAGAAAAATCCCAACGAGGTCTGCGTCTATCCCGATTCCAACAAGATGGCGGTCGACGCCTTGCGCCGGCGCGACGGCATTTTCGACATGGGAGCGGTGAGGCGGTACTGGGACGGCGAGGAGACGGAATAGCGCCCGGCGGTCCCGGGTTCACAGTTCCTTCTCCGCCAGCTCCCTGAATTCGTCGGGAACCGAGCGCGCGGCCTCCAGTGCCACCGTGCCGTAGCCGACCGCCTGTTTGCCGAAGCGTTCGCGGATCTTGTCGATGGCGCGGTCGGCGTCGAAGCGTGCCAGGCCTTTTCGGGTGCCGGGCCGGCGTTTCTCGTCGGCGAGGCCGAGCGGCAGTTCGAGCTGCAGCTCGAAGCTTTCCTCAAGATGCGACACCGAGATCGCCAGCAGCGAGATCGTTCTTTCGTGGGGGTTGTCGGCGAGGACGCCGCGCACCAGATCGCCGGCGATCTCGGCCAGCATCGCGGTCGCCGAGATCGGCTGGTCAAGCGTGATCGAGCGCGTGACGGCGCTGAGATCGGCAAAGCGCACGCGTACCGTCACCGTGCGGCCGGGCCGCGCCTTGGCGCGCAGCCGGCTGGCGACACGGTCGGCCAGATGCAGCAGAGTGGGCACGATGATCCGCGCTACGGCGGGTTTTTGGCCCAGCGCCGATTGGGCGCCGGCCGAATGCGCGCGGCTATGCGTTTCGAGCTTTCGCGGGTCGCGGTTCCATGACAAGGCGGCGAGCTTTTCGCCGGCGGCGGGACCGAGCAGCCGCGTTAGCGCGCCGCTGTGCGTCCTGGCCAGCTGGCCGATGGTCTCGACGCCGATTTCCGCCAGCCTCGCCCTGATCGCCGGGCCGACGCCCCACATCAGCCCGACCGGCAGGTCGTGCAGGAAAGCGAGCTCGCTGCCGGGGTCGACCACCACCAGCCCGTCGGGTTTTGCCACCTGGGAGGCGATCTTGGCCAGATGCTTGGTGCGCGCCACGCCGATCGAGATCGGCAGGCCGAGTTCGGCCCGCACGCGGCGGCGGATGGTCGTTGCGATCTCCTGCGGCGAGCCGAACAGATGCGTGCAGCCGGCGACGTCGGCAAACGCCTCGTCGATGGAGATGCGCTCGACCACCGGGGTAAAATCGTCGAGCACCTTGATCGCCGCGTCGCCCAGCCGCTGGTAGTGGCTGAAATTGCCGCCGACGAAGATCAGCTGCGGGCACAGCTCACGCGCCTTGCGCCCCGGCAT
>NZ_RZPQ01001330.1:0-704 GCF_003999135.1 Mesorhizobium sp. M7A.F.Ca.CA.004.06.1.1
GGCATGCGGCGTGTCCCGGCCGACGCTGTCCAAATATTTCGACGATCCGGCGAGCGTGAAGCCGGCGACGCGGGCGCGCATCGAAGCCGCCCTGCGCTCCTCGGACTATCAGCCCAACCTTTTCGCCCGAAATCTCAACCGCAAGCGCACCCGCAACATCGGCATCGTCGTGCCGACGATCACCGATCCGTTCTACGCCGAGATGGTCAGCCGCATCGAATTTCGCTGCCGCGACGAAGGCTACTGGCCGATCGTCATCTCCTCGCATGGTTCGCCGAAGCTGGAGGCGGAGTCGGTCAGGACGCTGCTGTCCCTGAAGGTCGCCGGCGCGATCATCGCCCCACTGGGTCTGGCTTCCGACCGCGGCGTCTTCGACAAGCTCGGGCAGGATATTCCGATTGTCTATTTCGACACCTATATCGAGGGCGATACGCCGTTCGTCGGCAATGACAACCGGCAGAGCGTCTCGACCATCGTCGACTATCTCTGCCGTTCGGGTGAGCCGCCGGTCTATCTCGACATCCCACACGTCAACCACAACTCCGGCGAACGCCAGGAAAGCTACATCGTCGCGATGGAGACCGCCGGGTTCAAGCCGGTCGTCATCGAAGGCACCCGCGATTACACCTGGGACTTCGAACGCATCGGCTACGAGCAGACGGAAAAAATGCTGCAGGCCGGCGCCTTGCCCGGCCGCACCATCC
>NZ_RZPQ01001331.1:0-703 GCF_003999135.1 Mesorhizobium sp. M7A.F.Ca.CA.004.06.1.1
CCTCGAAGCCGATCGAGCGCAGCTTGTCGGCGATGTCGAGGGCGTCGTTGACCGGGTTGGCCAGCGTGCCGGCTTCGGCGTAAGTGCCGTTGCCGATGACAAGCGCCACGCGCCGTTGCGGCTGCGCATCCGCGCTCAGCAGCAAAAGTCCCAGAAATGCCCATGCAAGGATCGCAAGCCTGCCCATGGGGCAGATCATAACGCCATCGGCCCCGGCGACGCCATCGGATTTGCAATGCAGGCCTAACCACGAGCGGGTTCGAACTCCCGGGCAAGAGCGACGAAAACGCCCTTGCGCCCGCGCGGTCTATCGGGCAAACCGGCCTTCCCCTGCGATTTTTCCCGCCCGAGGCCTCCATGTCCACGACGATTTCGCCGCTCGCGCCGAAGAAATACCCCAAAATGCCGGAAATCGAAGGGGTGCGCATCGCCACCGCCGAGGCAGGGATAAAGTACAAGAGCCGCACCGATCTTTTGACCATGGTCTTCGATGAAGGCACCGCGGTCGCCGGCGTGTTCACGAAATCGAAATGCCCTTCGGCGCCGGTCGATTTCTGCCGGCAGAATCTCGGCGCAGGCAAGGCCCGGGTGCTGGTCGTCAATTCCGGCAACGCCAACGCCTTCACCGGCAAGAAAGGCCGCGAGTCGACCGCGCTGACCGGCGAGGCGGCGGCGAAGGCGGCCGGCCGCACGGCAACGGAGG
>NZ_RZPQ01001332.1:0-702 GCF_003999135.1 Mesorhizobium sp. M7A.F.Ca.CA.004.06.1.1
GGCGCTGTTCGCTTCGACGACATGCTGGCGGCGCTGCGGACCGCAAAGAGCGGCGACGTCGTACTGCTGCATGGCTGCTGCCACAACCCGACCGGCGCCAATCTGGATGCGGCACAGTGGGCAGCCGTTACCGATCTGGTCGTCGAGCGCGAGCTGCTGCCGTTTGTCGACATCGCCTATCAGGGCTTTGGCGATGGCCTCGAGGCCGATGCCCTCGGCTTGCGCCTGCTGGCGGCAAAAATTCCGGAAATGGTCGTCGCCTCGAGCTGCTCGAAGAATTTTGCTGTCTACCGCGACCGCGTCGGCGCGGCGATGATCCTGGCCAGGGACGGCGCACAGGCGGATGTGGCGATGAGCCAGATGCTGTCGGCGGCGCGCGCCATGTATTCGATGCCGCCGGACCACGGTGCGGCGGCCGTGCGCATCGTGCTCGAAGATGCCGCCTTGCGCGCCGACTGGGAAGCCGAACTTGAAGAGATGCGGCTGCGCATGCTCAGGCTACGCGTGCAGTTCGCCGAGGCGCTGCGCCGGCAGTCGAATTCCGACCGTTTCGATTTCGTCGCCAGCCATCGCGGCATGTTCTCCCGCCTTGGGCTCACGGAAGCGCAGGTCGAGCGACTGCGTGCCGAGCACGGCGTCTACATGGTCGGCGACAGCCGCATCAATGTCGCCGGCCTGCCCGAGGACGGCATGGACGAACTC
>NZ_RZPQ01001333.1:0-701 GCF_003999135.1 Mesorhizobium sp. M7A.F.Ca.CA.004.06.1.1
TGCCGCCGTCGGTGACGACATCGCTGCGCTTCTTCATGTCCATCGGCGTCACCGAGGTCATTGGCTCGACACCGGAAACATCGACCTCGTTCAGCTGCTCGACGAAGCCCAGAATGGCGTTCAGCTCGCCGGTCATCCGTTCGGCATCCTCTTCGCTCACCGCGATGCGGGCGAGATGCGCGACGCGCTTCACTGTCTGAAGATCTACGGACATGTTTTTGCCTCGGGGAAAACCAGTTCGGGCTATAGCGGCGCCGCGCGCGCTGCGCAACATGCATCGTGCGAGAGGCCAGGCTGTGGCGGCGGCCCGCTCGTCGGCTCTCAGAATACGTCTATGGCAGGGCAACGCCCTCGCACAGATAGTAGCTGCCGCTGTTGCCGCTTGCTTCGCTTTCGTCGTCGACGGGCCGAACCGACACGAGATCGATCTGCTTCGCGTTCATTTGCGTCACCGAGAGAACGTCGGGAAAGACATAACCCGGTTCCTGGCAGATGGCCGTCACCGCCCAGCTCGGCGAAGCCGTCGCCTTGCTGATCTGCAGAAACTCGCAATTGTATTCGACGCTTTGCAGGCCGTACGCCGAAAGCACGATGTTGCCGGCGTCGATCAGCGTTTGCAGCGTGCCCTTCTTGGCCTGTTTGCAAAGCTCCTCGGACTGAAGGTAGATGCCTTCGATGAAATCATCCGCAGCGAGCGCGGG
>NZ_RZPQ01001334.1:0-700 GCF_003999135.1 Mesorhizobium sp. M7A.F.Ca.CA.004.06.1.1
GGTGATGATAGGACAGCGGCATACCCTGTTCGGCGCACCATTCGCCAAACGCGGTCAGGCGTTTCGCGTAAGCCTTCATCTCGTCATCCGACAGCTTCGGCTTGGTCGCCAGCGGCTTCGAGCGGTCGCCCTGGATCGAGCGGCCGACTTCGCCATAAACGATGCAAGGCGCATTCACCGCCTTGAACAGGTCGATCATCGGCTGGATGCGATCCTTGTTGTCGGCCATCTCCCCATCGACCAGCGTGCCGGAGAACCAGCCACCGCATAGCGTGACGTCGGACGCCTTCAGGATCGGCAGCATGATTTCGGGATCATTGGGAAAACGCCGGCCCATCTCCATGCCGGTGAAGCCGGCCGAGCGCGACTGGCGCAGGCATTCTTCCAGCGACACGTCATCGCTGAGTTCCGCAAGATCGTCGTTCCACCACGCAATGGGGGACATGCCCAGTTTGGCTTTCAAGTCGTCACTCCGGTTTAGAACAGTTATCCTTTGGTTGCCGCCGCCCCTCATCCGCCTGCCGGCACCTTCTCCCCGTATAGGGACGGGGACAAGGGGTCTAGCCGCGACCTCGGCGTCTTTCTTGCGACGGCGGTGATTGGCGAAACCGGTGGTGACAGCGTCCCTCTCCCCGTCCCTATACGGGGAGAGGATGCCGGCAGGCAGGTGAGGGGCAGCGCCGACCTCAATCACCCACAC
>NZ_RZPQ01001335.1:0-699 GCF_003999135.1 Mesorhizobium sp. M7A.F.Ca.CA.004.06.1.1
GAACGGGATCGAGCAATGGCGCCGCAATTCGCGCATCTCCTCGATGGTCGCCACCGGATCCTCCCAGTTGCGCACGCCCAACTCTTCCAGCGGGCGCGCCAGCCGCCGCGCGGTGCTGAGTGAATAAGCCTGGTTGGAATCGATACGGATCATCGCATCGTCGCCGAGTTTCTTGCGGATCAGCTCGACCATCCTGAGCGAGACTTTCGGATCTTCGGTCGAGAACTTGCCTTCGAAGAAGGTCGTTCCATGCGTCTCGTGCAATTCGACGCAATAATCGGCGACTTCTTCCGGCGTCGTCTCGCCCTTCACCTTTGGTCCATCACCGCGCAGCGAAAAATAGTCGGTGAACGGGATATCCTTGCGCACAGCGCCGCCAAGCAACTGGTAGAGCGGTTGGTTCCACGCCTTGCCGCGCAGGTCCCACAACGCCATCTCGATGGCGCCGAAGGCCATGATGCGGGTGCGGTCGTTGATCGACTGCACGCCGGTCCAAAAGGGCAGGCAGACATGCTCGGCGCCGGCGATGTCGAAGGCATCGCGGCCGACCAGCCGTGGCGCCAGGACATCGTTGATAATCGCGGCCGCCGCTGGCGTCGGCGCTTCGCCGAGGCTAATCAAGCCATCCTCGGTCTCGACTTCAACAATGGTCGGCGAAAATCCGTCGAGTTCGCCGAACACCCAGGCATAGGGTGCTTC
>NZ_RZPQ01001336.1:0-699 GCF_003999135.1 Mesorhizobium sp. M7A.F.Ca.CA.004.06.1.1
GTAAGGGACAGGCTGCAGATCGGGCTTGCGGCCAAACTTGGGGCGGAACTGCCGCTCCTGGTACGCGGCGCTTATTACGACCACTACCGGCCCGCAGCCGAGCCGGACAAAACGCGCTCCCTTGAAAACTTCTCGCAGCACATCGGCGAGGAATTGAAATCGATCCGCCCCGTCGATCCCGAGGAGGCGGCACGCTCGGTGTTCCGAGTTCTTGCACGGCATATTGATCTTGGCCAATCGGCCAAGGTGCGCGATGCCCTGCCGAAAGAAATCCAGGCGCTTTGGCCCGAAAGTCTCGGCGTCAAATAGCGACGCTCCCCAGGCAGCCGTGCCGAGGCTGGCGCCCCGAGGGCGTCAGTCTCGCAAACGGTTGGCGGCATGATCCTGGTGCTGCTCGGTCGCGATCTGCCTGGAGTCCAAACCGCGTTCTTTGGAATGCTGCGCCTTGTCGCGATTGGACAGAACCTGGTTTTCTTCGAGCTTGTCCTTTGGCGTTACGGTCATGGCGCCTGTGCCAGAACCCTTTCCCTGTGAACCTGCTCCGATGTGTTTCTTGCTCCCGCGTGCCATGGGCTGCCTCCAATCTATGACAAATGTTCCAGGATCGGTGCTCATCTAGTCGTCAGGACGATTTTTGTGATGGACGCTTTCCTGATTTTTGCCGCGAAGGATGTTGCGGTCGTCCGGATCGACGAGGTT
>NZ_RZPQ01001337.1:0-694 GCF_003999135.1 Mesorhizobium sp. M7A.F.Ca.CA.004.06.1.1
AGCCCGCCGCCGAAAAGCCCGAATGCGGCTGTCTTCAGACCCAGCGTCCCCGCCAAACCTGAGCCGGATCAAACAATGTTCGCAACCTACCGACCGATCCTCTCGCTGCTTCGCGGCACCGCTTTCCTGCTCGCGGCATCTGGATTGCATGGACTGCTCTTGCCCCTGCGCGGTCAACTGGAAGGTTTCTCGACCGCATCGCTCGGCCTGATGGGCACGGCATGGGCCGGCGGCTTCGTCACCGGCTGCTTCTTCGCACCGCGCATCGTGCGCCGCGCAGGCCACGTTCGCGCCTTTGGCGCCTTTGCCGCATCCGGCGCCATCGTGGCGCTACTGACCGGGCTGATCATCGACGAATATGTCTGGATCCTGCTGCGCGCCTTCACCGGCTTCACCATGGCCGGTGCCTTCATGGTCATCGAAAGCTGGCTGAACGAGAAGGCCACCAACGAGAACCGCGGCACCGTCTTCGGCCTCTACATGATGGTCACTTATGCCTCGATCATGGGCGGGCAGATGATCGTCGCCGGCGGCGACGTGAAGTCCGCATCGCTGTTCATGATCACCGGCATCCTGTTTTGCCTATCGCTCATTCCGACGGCGGTCTCGACCGCCTCTCACCCCAAGCCGCTGCAGGATGTCTCACTTGATGTCAGAGGCCTTTATGCCAATTCGCCGGTGTCGGCTGTCGCTT
>NZ_RZPQ01001338.1:0-691 GCF_003999135.1 Mesorhizobium sp. M7A.F.Ca.CA.004.06.1.1
GCCCATTCCCGAAACCCCGCATCGTAACCGACGCGCCGCCTCCCATTCACAAATGTCATCGAAGGCGATAATTCCTGTGAGGTCAAGGGAAATGACCGAAACCCAAAGAGTTTGAAAACCGATTGCCGCAAATGCCCGATTTACAGACAAACACGCCCGCGATTTAGCCAGCAGGGCTAATAAAGGCGGCAAATCTCATGCAACGCCAACGCGGGGCCAATACGGGCCGCGGCAGCGAAATCCATCCCGGGCAATAGCTCGTCGTTGTTGACCTCCCCGTGCGACGAACTACCAGGTCCCAAGATTGTCATCTGACAATTTACTGACGGCTGCATACCAATACAGACCGCCGACGAAGACTGTTCTCAAAGGGCTTGAAAGACGATCCAGATCCCGATGGCGGCCATCAACGCGCCTGAAACGCGCGGAATCAGCTGCCCGGTCGGCACCGTCTTCTCCAGCAGAACAAGGATGGCGATGCCGGCGATCCACAGCACGTTCATGACGCCACCGACGAACAACAGAGCCATCAGCGCCCAGCAGCACCCCAGGCAATAGGCGCCGTGATCGATGCCCAGCCGAAGCGCGCCGAGCGGAGCGGAACGGAATCCGCCACGGCTGGCCAGGAACGCGATCGGCGCCTGACATTGGCGCAGGCAGATGCCCTTCATCGGCGTCCATTGATAGAGAC
>NZ_RZPQ01001339.1:0-690 GCF_003999135.1 Mesorhizobium sp. M7A.F.Ca.CA.004.06.1.1
GGCGTCTATGGTGAGCTGACGGTTGGCTATGACTATATGGTCTCGCCCCGGTTCCTCATCGGCGGTCTGCTGGACGCTCACGTGGGCAACATCAAGACCACGCTGGACATTACGGGGTTCGACGCTTCGATCAAGGAAACCTACGGTTTCGACGCTGGCCTGCGTCTCGGCTACCTCTTGACGCCGAACACTCTGGGCTACGTGCTGGGTGGCTATTCCTGGCAGAAGTACAAGCTCGATACGAACGCCGGCTTCGACTTTGATTGGGATCAGAGCGGGTATTTTGTCGGAGGTGGCATCGAAACGGCCATCAACAGCAATTGGACGATCAAGACTGAGTATCGCTATACGGGCTTCGGGACCAAGGACGATCTTCTTTCCGAGGCTGGCATTGTCGGAGTACCGGACGGTCTCCTGAATCTTGACACCTCGCGCCATACTTTCCAGATCGCAGCCAATTACCGTTTCGGTGCACAGAACGGCGGCGGCGCTGCCTTCGAGACGCCAGCCTACAACTGGACCGGCTTCTATATCGGTGGCGCTGGTGGCGCCGGTGCGTCCGTGCATCAGATCAACGTTCCGCCGCTCGGCGACCTGGAATTCAATGGTCTCGGTGGCGAAGGTGCCTTTGGTGAACTGAACGTCGGCTACGATCATGACTTCGGCAGCTGGGTCGCAGGCGTCATGGTC
>NZ_RZPQ01000133.1:0-10334 GCF_003999135.1 Mesorhizobium sp. M7A.F.Ca.CA.004.06.1.1
GCATCGCCGAGATGGGCCCCGGCGCCGGCCTACAGAATGAGAAGCGGCTCGTGCCGACCGCCGAGAAGATCCGGCTCGTCGACTTGCTGTCCGACTGCGGCTTCCAAATGATCGAAGCGACCTCCTTCGTGTCGCCGAGATGGGTGCCGCAGATGGCTGATGCGGCGGAGGTTATGGCCGGCATCCGTCGTGCGCCCGGCGCCGTCTATGCGGTGCTGGTGCCCAACATGAAGGGCTACGAGGCCGCGCGGGCGGCGAAGGCTGGCGAAGTCGCCGTGTTCGCGTCAGCCTCCGAAACTTTTAGCCGCAGGAACATTAACTGCTCGATTGCCGAAAGCCTCGAGCGTTTCCGCCCTGTGCTCGCCGCGGCTGCCGCCGACGGCATTCCGGTGCGAGGCTATGTCTCCTGCATCACCGACTGCTCTTACGAAGGACCGATACAGCCGGCTGCCGCTGTGAAGGTTGTGACCGAACTCCTTGATATGGGCTGCTATGAGATTTCGCTGGGCGACACCACGGGCCAAGGAACGCCCGCAACCATCGCGGCCATGCTCGATGCTGTGTTGGAAGCGGTGCCGGCCGGGAGACTTGCTGGACATTATCATGACACTGGGGGCCGCGCCCTCGATAACATTCTGGTAAGCTTGGAGAAGGGCCTACGCACCTTTGACGCTGCGGTTGGCGGACTTGGCGGCTGCCCCTTCGCCGTGGGAGCAAACGGCAATGTCGATACCCTCGCCGTCGCGGCAATGCTAGCGGGCCGGGGCTATGAGACCTGCCTCGACATGGAGCGATTGGAGGAGGTGGCCCGCTTCGCGGGCAGCCTTAGAGAGGAGCGGCCATGATCTTCGACACTATCTGCATCATGACCGACGAGATCGGCGTCGCTACGTTGACCCTCGTCCGCCCGGACAAGCACAACGCTATGTCGGGACAGATGATCGCCGAACTTGCGGGCGCCGCCGAACTGCTCGCCAATGACGACAATGTGCGAGCGGTGGTGCTGACGGGCGAAGGCGACAGCTTCTGTGCGGGCGCCGATCTCGCCTGGATGCGGGCGCAGGCCTCCGCCGCGCGTGACGAGCGAATCGCCGAGGCCATGAAGCTGGCGCTGGCTCTTCGCGCGCTCAACGAATTACCCAAACCCCTGATCGGCCGCATCAACGGCCAGGCATTCGGTGGCGGTCTCGGCCTGATGAGCGTCTGCGACGTTGCGGTGGCCGTCGACACCGCTAGGTTCGGTTTCACCGAGGTCCGGTTAGGACTCATCCCTGCTACGATTTCTCCTTATGTTCTGGCTCGGATGGGAGAAGGCCGGGCGCGGCGGGTCTTCATGTCAGGCAGGATAATCGACGCCAAATGAAGCCCGCGACCTCGGACTGGTTTCCCGGGTCGTGCCGCCGATCGACTTGGAGGCGGCGGTCGAGGCTGAGGTCCGGCCCTATCTCTCGGCCTCGCCGCGGGCGGTCGCCGCCGCCAAGGCGCTTGTGCGCCGACTTGGGTCGGAAATCGACGACGCAGTGATCGGCGAGACGGTCGCTCTGCTGGCCGATGTATGGGAAACGACCGACGCCGCTGACGGAATCGCGGCCTTCTCCGATCGCCGCAGACCGCGTTGGCAGGCGTGAGGCCGGCCGGGAGCCGTTCGTTGGTCGTCGCTCCAAGTAGATTTGTGCCTAAATGAACTCCCTCAGGGAACGCATTCTGAGCGCTGAATGAGGATGGATCTCGTCGTACAACTCGACCATGGAACGCCCGCAGATCGATGTTGATCGCGAACTTCTTTATCCATGGCATCCCTGGGCTGACCGGCAGGTCTTTCTCCATGCGGTCGATCAAGAAGGGTGACCTGGCGGTGTTCCGCTGCACCCTTTCTGGCCCACCGGTGGCTGGAAATACCGGGGTGGTTATTCGATCGGAGGGTCACCGCGAACAGCCGCATGACGACTGCTCCGCTTGTCAACTTGCCGCGATAGGCGCCCGGCGATCCTCCTCCGGGGCTGCTGTCCCATCTCAATCGCCGGAGAATGGCGCAGCATTGGACTCCGACGGTTCGAGCCGGAAGACAGGCGGCAGTTCTCCCATGTGAAGCGTCCGGCCAGATGTGTTCAAGCTGCGCGTCACGTACCAAGTCCGCGCTTGCTGCCGCTGCTGTGCTGACCACGTGCCATTTTCCCGTCGCGACAGCAACGCATTCCAGTCGCTGACTCAAAGGCGAAAACGCGCATCTGACAGATGCCTTGCGCTCAGGTAAGACAGGTCGCGGTCGCGGTCCTACCCAGGCTTTTCACCACCCTGAGTTCATCTGAAAACCAGATGATCACAATACACAAACTGAATTTGACCTAGCCCTCCTGGAAGCTGAACATCGGCCAACAAAAAACGCAATTTGGGAAACGTTCAGATGCACAGCGTTGAGTCCTTCCGTGATTTGCAGCGCGAAGCAACGGAGTGGCGACGCTACCTCCATGAAAATCCAGAGCTCGACTATCGGGAACACAACACAGCGAAGTTCGTGATCGATAAACTGGCATCGTTCGGGATCAATCATATCGAAACGGGGATAGCTGAGACCGGCATCGTCGCACTTATTCAGGGGCAAGGGGGAGATGGACCGACGATCGGATTGAGAGCGGACATGGATGCCCTGCCAATCGTTGAGGCGTCAGGCAAATCCTGGTCCTCGAAAAACCCAGGCATAATGCATGCATGCGGCCACGACGGTCATACAGCTATGTTGCTGGGTGCTGCGAAACATCTTGCGAGTACGCGCAACTTCAGGGGATCCGTCGCCTTAATCTTTCAGCCGGCAGAAGAAGTAGAATTTCCGACGGGAGCTCAAAGGATGGTCCAGGAAGGCATTATGGACCGTTTCGACATATCCCAGGTTTTCGGCATGCATAACTTGCCAGGCATGGAAATTGGCAAATTCGCCATCTGCGATGGTCCTATCATGGGCTCGCAGGACGACTTCGACATTGTTGTGAAGGGCAGGGGCGGCCATGCGGCTTACCCACATAGAACTATCGATCCCGTCACCATAGCAGCACAGATTATCGTCGGCCTACAAATCTTAATCTCTCGCAAAACCGACCCCATGGAGTCTCTGGTGATTTCCGTCACCAAGCTGAAGGCCGCACAGGCTTACAACATCATTCCCGATCAAGTTGAAATTGCCGGAACGGTCAGAACTCTCGTGCCAGCCCTGCGAGACTTCGCCGAACAAGAGATTGCGGCAGCCGCACAGGGCATTGCGCGCGGCTTCGGCGCGGATATCGAATTCAAATACCGTCGCTCCGTTCCGGTCACTGTCAACTGCACGGAGGAAACTACTTTAGCGGCTAAGGCGGCACGCGACCTAGTCGGGCCTGCATCGGTGAATCATAAGATGAAGCCACGTATAGGTGCGGAGGACTTTGCCTATATGCTTGAGAAGCGGCCAGGTAGTTTTATCTTCCTTGGGAATGGACCTACCGCTCTTCTGCATCACCCCGCCTATGACTTCAATGACGAAGCCTTGCCTTATGGGATAGGCTATTGGGTAAATGTGGTCGAGACAGTGTTGCCTATGTGAGCTCGACTGTCCCCACCAGTTTGCGTGCGAACTCGTATTCAGAAGAAAAGTCATGAGTATAAAAATACCTCACGCTCCTACGCGCTGAGGACCGACCGCTTCTGAAAACTACTCCGTTTGCTACATCAGATAGTTTCGTTGGTTACGGTTGCCTGAGCCAGCGGACAGCCAGCGTGACGGCCGCAGATATCACTATCAACAACGAAGCGGCGGGGATCTTATGGATCGCCAATGCGCTAACTTCTGGAGCGTGTTGTAGGCGCTGCCAGAGCGGAATAGGAGAGACTGAATGAAAGTTCTCGTCCCGGTGAAGCGGGTTGTGGATGCGAACGTCAAGGTTCGCGTGAAGGCTGATGGTTCGGCGGTGGAGCTCGCCAACGTCAAGATGGCGATGAACCCGTTTGACGAAATCGCGGTGGAAGAAGCAATCCGGCTGAAGGAAGCCGGCAAGGCTGAAGAAATCATCGTCGTCTCGATCGGCCCGCAGCAGGCGCAGGAAACACTGCGCACCGCGCTCGCCATGGGCGCCGACCGCGCCATCCTGGTCAAGACCGACGAACAGACCGAGCCGCTCGGCGTCGCCAAGGTGCTGAAAGGCGTCGTCGACGCCGAGCAGCCCGGCCTCGTCATTCTCGGCAAGCAGGCGATCGACGACGACTCCAACCAGACCGGCCAGATGCTGGCGGCACTGCTTGGCTGGGCGCAGGGCACCTTCGCTTCCAAGATCGTGCTCGACGGCGACAAGGCCAAGGTGACGTGCGAGGTCGACGGCGGCCTGCAGACCGTGGAACTGAAGATGCCGGTGATCGTCACCGCCGACCTTCGCCTCAACCAGCCGCGCTATGCCTCGCTGCCCAACATCATGAAGGCCAAGAAGAAGCAGCTCGACGAGAAGAGCCCGGCCGACTACGGCGCCGACGTCAAGCCGCGGCTGAAGGTCATCAAGACCGAGGAGCCGAGCGGCCGCAAGGCAGGCGTCAAGGTCAAGAGCGTCACTGAGCTGGTCGACAAGCTCAAGAACGAAGCCGGCGTGTTGTAAGCGATCGGGAAAGGAACAGAAAAATGGCTATTCTCCTCATCGCAGAACACGACAACGCAACGCTTTCCGACCAGACCGCCAAGGCGCTGTCGGCGGCGCTGCAGATCGGCTCGGACGTGCATGTGCTGGTTGCCGGCAAGGGCGCCAAGCCGGCAGCCGACGCTGCCGCCAAGCTCAAGGGCGTGAGCAAGGTGTTGCTGGCCGAGGCAGACGAACTTGCCGAGCGCCTGGCCGAACCGACGGCAGCGCTCATTGTGTCGTTGGCAGGCGCCTACGACACCATCATCGCGCCGGCGACCTCGTCGGGCAAGAATGTCGCGCCGCGCGTCGCAGCGCTGCTCGATGTCGCGCAGGTGTCCGAGATCATCGAAGTCGTATCGCCCGACACCTTCAAGCGGCCGATCTATGCCGGCAACGCCATCCAGACGGTGCAGTCGAGCGACGCCAAGAAGGTGATCACGGTGCGCACGGCCTCGTTCCAGGCAGCCCCCGAGGGCGGCTCGGCGGCGGTCGAGACCGTCAAGGCCGCGGCCAATCCCGGCCTGTCCACCTTCGTCGAGAACAAGCTTTCCGAGACCGACCGTCCGGAGCTGACCTCGGCCAAGATCATCATCTCGGGTGGTCGTGCGCTGGGTTCGGCGGAGAAGTTCCAGGAGGTCATCCTGCCGGTCGCCGACAAGCTCGGTGCCGCCGTCGGCGCCTCCCGCGCCGCGGTCGATGCCGGCTATGCGCCGAACGACTGGCAGGTCGGCCAGACCGGCAAGGTGGTTGCTCCCGATCTTTACATCGCGGTCGGCATCTCCGGCGCCATCCAACATCTCGCCGGCATGAAGGATTCGAAGGTCATCGTCGCCATCAACAAGGACGAGGAGGCGCCGATTTTCCAGGTTGCCGACTACGGCCTCGTCGGCGATCTCTTCGTCATTCTGCCGGAGCTGCAAAACCGCCTATGACGGGCATCATCTCGATTAACATTCTCAAACTTTGCCGGTGACCATTGCCTCCGGATGTTTGTCGCCATGACTAAGTGGCTGTTTGCAGGCAATGGCCCCGCAGCGCCATTTAGAAACCGACCGGCGATTTGCCTCGTTTTCCCAGCCTTGCGGCACATCCTGGAAGTGGACTGAGCAGATCAAGACCGCAGACGCCGTTCCGGATGGCCTGAGTACGTTCCCAGTTCAACGTAGGTGAAGCAGAACGGCCGGGGTGAGAAGATTGTGGCGCTCGCCCGCAGAGCTGCCCGTCGCGCCTTTTTCTTTTCCACGCCACAGGTGTGGCTAGGACAAGGCTCGGCGATGTCCTGACACTCCATTTCCACCTACACCGGACCGAGAATCTCGAAACCAGATGGCGTTAATATATAGACTGAATTTGACGTAGGCACCTCTCGGTGAATGAATTACCCACTGAAAGCAATGGCAAAAATAGCAATGCTCGACGCTGAAACTTTCAGGCCGAAGGGGAGCTGTCCGAGTGAGCCCGCTATCTTCATAAACGTCGCGTGCTTGGTTTCTGGCTCGTCGATGCGCCCGCCAACGCGCGCGCCAACATAGAAAACACCGGGGCCGCCGCCAGCTCGCTTTGAGCTCCGCCTTGCCGCGTGGCCGACCACTGACCTGCAAGATGTTGAGAAAAGCCTTTAACTAGGAGCTTAAATTTCCATGAAGAATGCATCAACCCTAAACGAAGTTGCCGACTCATCTGGAGCGAAATCACTGCCGGCTAAAGCCCGAGCGGTCATAATCGGGGGCGGTATTTCCGGGTGCTCGGTTGCATATCACCTCACAAAGCTCGGATGGACCGACGTAATTCTGCTCGAGCGTAAGCAACTGACCTGCGGAACAACTTGGCACGCTGCCGGATTGCTGAGCGAATTGCGCGGCTCTGCCGATATGACAAATATGGCAAAGTACACGATGGAACTTTACTCCAGCTTGGAAGCAGAGACGGGGGTTTCAACTGGATTGCGCCGTGTCGGCTCGTTGGCTCTCGCGCTTACCGATGAGCGGAAGCACGAGCTATTGCGGCAGTTCTCGGTCGCGAACGCCTTCGGGGTAGAGGTGCGAAAAATCTCCTCCAGCGAACTTGAGGAAATGTACCCTCATGTCAATGTGTCGGACGTCTCTGCTGCGCTTCATTTCCCTAATGATGGGCAATGTGATCCAGGAAATGTCGCGATGGCGCTTGCCAGGGGCGCACGGCAACGCGGTGCTGCCATCTATGAAGGAGTGAAGGTAACCGGCGTTCGGTCGAAAAACGGCCGGGTGTCAAGCGTGACGTGGGAGAAGAATGGCGAGCGTGGAGAGATTGAAACAGAGCACGTGGTAAACTGTGCAGGAATGTGGGCTCGGGAATTTGGCTCTAGAAGCGACGTGGCGATTCCCTTGCATGCTTGTGAACATTTCTATTTGATCACGGAGGCAATAGAAGGGCTTACACGACTGCCGATCATTCGGGTTCCGGACGAACATACGTACTACAAAGAAGATGCAGGGAAGATCCTCTTTGGGGCGGTAGAACCGAAGGCTAAGCCATGGGGTATGGACGGCATTCCCGAAAGCTTTTGCTTTGACCAGTTGCCAGAGGATTTTGCGCATTTCGAACCCATTATGGAGAAGGCCCTAAAGCGCATGCCGATGTTGGGCAAGGTTGGTATTCGCACCTTCTTCAATGGACCTGAGAGCTTCACGCCTGACGATCGCTTCCACCTAGGAGAAGCTCCTAACCTGAGGGGCTATTGGGTAGCATGTGGCTACAACACGGGAGGGATAGCCGGCTCAGGACCAGCGGGCTTTATTCTGTCGCAGTGGATGAATGACGGCGAACCGCCTCTCGACGTTTCAGGAGTTGACATCCGTCGGATGCAGCCGTTTCAGAAGAATCGTTCCTACCTGAAGGAGCGGGTTACGGAGATCGTGGGGCTTACCTATGCCGACCACTTTCCCGCCCGTCAAATGACAACATCGCGCGGAATTCGACGGTCACCAATTCATGAACACCTTAGAGCGCGCCGAGCCGTGTTCGGCGAAGCCGCAGGCTGGGAACGACCCAACTGGTTTGCCCGAGAGGGCCAGGAGCGCGAATATCGGTACTCTTGGGGCCGCCAGAACTGGTTCGAAAACCAGCGCGAAGAGCATGTGGCGGTGCGTGAACGGGTCGGTATTTTCGATTTGAGTCCATTCGGGAAAATCCGAGTGGAGGGACGAGACGCATGCAGGTTTCTCCAACGGCTCTGCTCCAACGACGTCGAGGTGCCGGTCGGCCGGATCGTCTATACACAAATGCTAAACGAGCGGGGCGGGATAGAGAGCGATCTCACGGTGAGTCGTCTCGGCGAGACTGCTTTCCTGCTCGTGGTGTCGGCCTTCGATCTGCAACGCGATCTGTGCTGGTTGAGGCGGCATGTAGGCGACGAGTTCGTCGTTATCACCGATATATCCGCCTCGGAAAGCGTTCTCGCGGTCATGGGGCCGAATTCGCGCGAACTGCTCGGCAGAGTTAGCCCGAATGATTTCTCCAATGGCAACAATCCCTTCAGCACCTTCCAGGAAATTGAAATCGGAATGGGTTTGGCGCGAGCGCATAGAGTGACCTATGTCGGCGAACTGGGCTGGGAGATTTACGTCCCGACTGATCAAGCCGCGCATGTCTTCGAAGTAATTGAGGCGGCGGGCGCAGATGTTGGCCTCAAGCTGTGTGGACTGCATGCCATTGGCTCATGCCGCATCGAGAAGGCATATCGGCATCTTGGCGATGATATTGGCAGCGCGGATCATGTGCTCGAAGCGGGGTTGGGCTTCGCCGTCAAGACGGCAAAGCCAGGATTTATTGGGAGAGATGCGGTGCTGAGAAAACGTGAAGCGGGGCTCGACCGTCGGCTGGTTCAGTTCCGGCTGAAAAACCCCAGTCCACTACTTCACCACAACGAGGTCATCTTCCGTGACGGTCGGATTGCGGGAACCATCACCTCCGGAAGCTACGGTCATACGCTTGGAGGAGCCATCGGCCTTGGCTATGTACCTTGCAAAAGTGAGAGCGAGGCAGCTCTCCTTTCCTCTTCTTACGAGATTGAGATAGCTGGCGAGCGCTTTGCCGCCGAAGTCTCGCTTAAACCAATGTATGACCCGAAGAGCGAGCGGGTGCGGGCTTGACTTTGGATCCAAGCGGACCAGGTCAGCCCAAGCAATCGGAGTTCGCACGCGGCGTCGGACATAGTCTTCGTTGACGTGCTCCCCGATCTGTCCGTTAGCTCTGTTCACTTTGTAGCCTGTGCGAATCTGGTGCAATTCACTTAGGGCGAGTCTGTCGAAGCGGGACGCATGCGAGGGTTGATCGCAAGACCGTGGTGCACGAGAAGCTCAAGAACGGCGCTCGACTCGTAAGTGCAACGCCCTGGCGATCGGCTCGAGGTCTCGGCGTTGCGCGAGAGGCTTGGAAAAGCTTCTAACCCTCAGGTCGAGGAGGACCACCGGACTCGGGACAGTCGCCGTGAACTATCCGCAAGCCATTGATCTGGCCTGTTGATTGAGGCGGATAGCGTCTTTTGAATTGCAGGATTAGCGGTTTATTGGGGCTGTTTTCCTGCAATTCGGTTTTGCGATTCCCTTGTGGCGCGGAGCGTGATTCACTCGGTTCGGCGGCGGCGAATCGAGGGGACAGCGAATGTCCAGGCCACGCGAGAAGCGCGAGACGGGAGAGCAGGACCTGTTCCGCTCCAGGCTCGACCAAATCATCAACATGAAGCACGAGCTGGTGCGGCTGGCGCAGGCGATCGACTGGCCGGTGCTGGAGGAGCGTTTCGGCGCCGTCTATTCGGACGGCCCCGGCATGCCGCCGCTGCCGACCCGGCTGATGGCGGGGCTGGCGATCCTCAAGCACACCTTCAACCTGTCGGATGAGGTGCTGTGCGAGCGCTGGGTGGAGAACCCTTATTTCCAGTATCTCACCGGCGAGACGTTCTTTTGCCATACGCTGCCGTTCGACCGCTCCTCGATGACGCGTTGGCGCAGCCGTATGGGCGAGGAGCGGATTATGGTGCTGTTGCAGGAGAGCCTCAGCCTCGCGGTCAAGACCGGGGCGATGAAACCGGCCGACACGCGCCAGGTGATCGTCGACACCACCGTGCAGCCGAAGAACGTCATGTTCCCGACCGACGCCAAGCTCATCCATCGGGCACGCGAACGGCTGGTGCGGCTGGCCAAGAGGACGGGTCTCCATTTGCGCCAGAGTTATGTGCGGGTCGGCAAGCTGGCGCTGATCAGCCACCAGCGCTATGCCCACGCCAAGCAGTTCAAGCGGGCCAACAAGGCGCTACGCAAGCTCAAGACCTATCTCGGCCGGACCATTCGCGACATTGGTCGCCAGATCGCCGGCGATCAGGGGCTGGACGCTGTTCAAATGGCCGCTCTACCAGGCCGCCACCGTTCTCGAGCAACGCCAGCGCCAGCGCGGCCGCAAGATCTACAGCCTGCACGCACACGAGGTGGAATGCATCGGCAAGGGCAAGGCGCATGCGCCCTACGAGTTCGGGGTGAAGGTGTCGGTGGCCACCACGCTGAAGCGCTCCAGGGGCGGCCAGTTCGCCCTGCATGCAAAAGCACTGCCCGGCAATCCCTATGACGGCCACACGCTGGCAAGCGTCATCCCCGACATGGAAAAGACCATCGGCAACGAGATCGGCCGCATCCTCGCCGACGCCGGCTATCGCGGCCACAACGCACC
>NZ_RZPQ01001340.1:0-689 GCF_003999135.1 Mesorhizobium sp. M7A.F.Ca.CA.004.06.1.1
GCGACTGGGAGATCATCATCGGCCTCGAGGTCCATGCGCAGGTCACGTCGGAAGCAAAGCTGTTTTCGGGCGCCTCGACGGCCTTCGGCGCGCCGCCCAACGCCAATGTCAGCCTGGTCGATGCGGCGATGCCGGGCATGCTGCCGGTCATCAACGAGGAATGCGTCAAGCAGGCGATCCGCACCGGCCTGGGGCTGAAGGCGCAGATCAACCACAAGTCGGTCTTCGATCGGAAGAACTACTTTTATCCCGACCTGCCGCAGGGCTACCAGATCTCGCAGTTCAAGCAGCCGATCGTCGGCGAAGGCACGGTGATCGTTTCGGTCGGCCCGGACCGCCAGGGCGAATTCGAGGACATCGAGGTCGGCATCGAGCGGCTGCATCTGGAGCAGGATGCCGGCAAGTCGATGCACGACCAGCATGCGACCATGTCCTATGTCGATCTCAACCGCTCCGGCGTGGCGCTGATGGAGATCGTCTCCAAGCCGGACATGCGCTCGGCCGACGAGGCCAAGGCTTATGTCACCAAGCTGCGCACCATCGTGCGCTATCTCGGCACCTGCGACGGCAACATGGACGAAGGTTCGATGCGCGCCGACGTCAACGTTTCGGTGCGCAGGCCGGGCGGCGAGTTCGGCACGCGCTGCGAGATCAAGAACGTCAACTCGATCCGCTTCATCGGCCAGGCC
>NZ_RZPQ01001341.1:0-685 GCF_003999135.1 Mesorhizobium sp. M7A.F.Ca.CA.004.06.1.1
CCCGTAAACGGGGAGAAGGAGGCTCACAGCCGCCCCAGCCTCTCCACCAGTAGCGCGAAAAATCCGTCATGGTCGATGTCGCGCATCACCATGGCGTTCTTTGGCCGCTTGGTGACGCCCCACCAGTCGATCACGGTCATGCCCATGGTCAGTTCCGAGGCGGTTTCCACGCTGACGTTGCAGTTGCGGCCCTTGAACAGGTCAGGCTTTAACAGATAGGCGATGACGCAAGGGTCGTGCAGCGGGCCGCCGTCGGTGCCGTATTTCTCCTCGTCGAAGCGCTCGAAGAATTCCAGCATCTCGGCGGTGGCGGTGCCGACCTTGGTGCCGAGCGCGCGGAAGGTTTGCGTGCGCTTGGCGGTGGTCAGCGCCTTATGGGTGACGTCGAGGGGCATCATCACGATCGGAATACCGGATTTGAACACGACATCGGCGGCCTGCGGATCGACATAGATGTTGAATTCGGCGGTCGGGGTGACATTGCCGCCCTCGAAGAAGCCGCCGCCCATCAGCACGATTTCCTTGATGCGCGGTGCAATGCGCGGCTCGCGGATCAGCGCCAGCGCAATGTTGGTGAGCGGGCCGAGCGCACAAAGCGTGATCGTGCCGCTTTCTTCCCCCATCAGCGTCTCGACGATGAAATCGACCGCGTACCGGTCCTGCAGCTTCATCGTCGGTTCTGGCA
>NZ_RZPQ01001342.1:0-681 GCF_003999135.1 Mesorhizobium sp. M7A.F.Ca.CA.004.06.1.1
GACGAAGCGGCTGTGGCGGCTCGACGCGGTGCCGAAGCCACCTCCGCCATGGACAAAGCTAAGGCCGGACGGTCCGCCTATGTCGGCAGCAAATTGCAGGGTGTGGTCGACCCCGGCGCTCACGCGGTGGCCGAAGTCTTCGCGGCCGCCGCCGCACTGCACGAAGCGGCCTGATTCATGCTCCAGTTGTCGAATGATCGTTCTTTCGATACTGCCGGCAAGATAGAAACCGGAAATGCGGGTGACATGGCGGCGTTGAACCTTGCCAGGCTGATCGCGGCCGCTGCGGATACCATTGCCGCTCACGCCGAGGAGTTGACGGCGCTCGACCAGGCGATCGGCGACGGCGACCACGGGCTGAACATGAAGCGCGGCTTCGAGGCCGTGCGCGCGGAAGCCGAAGCATTTTCGGCCAAACCGCTGCCCGATGCCTTGAAGGCAATCGGCACCAAGCTGGTGATGACGGTCGGCGGCGCCTCCGGCCCGCTATTCGGCACCCTTTTCCTGGCACTCGGCAAGGAGATTTCAGCGGCGCCTGATCGCGCCAATCTGACGGCGGCGTTCGGCAAGGCGATCGAAGCGGTGGCAGCACGGGGCAAGTCGCAGGTTGGACAAAAAACCATGCTCGACGTGCTGCAGCCGGTGCATGACGCGTTGCTGCAGGGAAAGACGGCGCCGGAA
>NZ_RZPQ01001343.1:0-680 GCF_003999135.1 Mesorhizobium sp. M7A.F.Ca.CA.004.06.1.1
GTCGAGCAGCGTCACGTCGAGTTCGGCGATGCGGGCGAAGATGGCGGTGCCGAGCCCGATCGGGCCGGCGCCGATGACCAGCGTGCGGGCGCCGGGGTCGGCGCGGGCGCGCCGCACGGCATGCGCGCCGATGGCCAGGAACTCGACTGCGGCGGCGTCGGCCAGCGACAGGCCGTTGGCCGGATAGAGATTTTGCGCCGGCACCAGGATCTGTTCGCACATGGCGCCGTCGCGATGCACGCCCAGCACCTCGATCCTGAGGCAGCAATTGGGCTTGCCGTGCCGGCAGGCGATGCACTTGCCGCAGGAAAGATAGGGGTTGATCACCACGGGCTCACCAACGGCAAGATCGACGCCGTCGCCGGTCTCGACGATCGTTCCCGACACCTCATGGCCCATGATGCGAGGATAGGCGAGGAACGGGTGCTTGCCCTCGAAAATGTGGTAGTCGGTGCCGCAGATGCCGACATGGCTGACCGCCACCAGCGCCCAGCCGGGAGGCGGTGCCTCTGGTGCGGGCCGGTCTTCAAGGACGAGATCGCCGGGCGAACGGCAGAGGACGGCTTTCATGCGCTAATCCAGTCATGAAATCGCCGGCCCGTTGGTGTGGCGGGCCGGCGGGTTGTTTGGGGATCGCTACTTTCCGCGGCGGGGGGGGGCGTCGGAGTAGAAGCATGTGG
>NZ_RZPQ01001344.1:0-677 GCF_003999135.1 Mesorhizobium sp. M7A.F.Ca.CA.004.06.1.1
GGCCATGATGTCCCAACTCGAGGTGACAAGGTTGTCGCCTGATGTCAGCGGCGGGTTCTGCGGCAGGCCGCCGGTAGCGACCACCACCACATCGGGCGACAGCGCCAGGACATCGTCTTTTTCCGCCCAGGTGTCGTAGCGGATCTCGACGCCGAGCCGGTCGAGTTCGGCCAGCCGCCAGTCGATGATGCCGATCAGCTCCTTGCGGCGCGGGTTCTGCGTCGCCAATCGCACCTGGCCGCCGGCCTGGCTCGATGCTTCAAGCACCATCACCTTGTGGCCGCGCTCAGCCGCGACCCGCGCAATCTCCAGTCCGCCGGCGCCGGCTCCGACGACCACGATTTTCTGCTTCGGTCCTTCGGTCTTGACGATGATATGCGGGATTTCGGCCTCGCGGCCGGTCGCGGCATTGTGGACGCAAAGCGCTTCGCCGCCCTCATAGATGCGATCGAGACAATAGGTGGCGCCCACGCACGGGCGGATCTCATGCTCGCGCCCCTCCATCACCTTTTTGATGATGTGCGGATCGGCGATATGGGCGCGGGTCATGCCGACCATGTCGAGCTTGCCGGTGGCGATGGCGTGGCGTGCGGTGGCCACGTCGGATATGCGCGCCGCGTGGAAGGTCGGGAATTTCGTCGCCGCCCTCACCCTCCGGCGAAATCGAGATGCGGCGA
>NZ_RZPQ01001345.1:0-676 GCF_003999135.1 Mesorhizobium sp. M7A.F.Ca.CA.004.06.1.1
GCCTCGACCAGTCGGAGCTGACGCGGCTCGCCAATTACCTCTGGGCGCTGTTGCATCTCGATCTCGGCCAGTCGGTGACCTTCTCCAGGCCGATCCGCGACGTCATCCTCGAACGCCTGCCCAACACGCTGCTGTTGATGGTCAGCGCCACCGCGCTCTCCTTCGGGCTCGGCTCGGCACTCGGCATCTACGCCGGCGCACAGCCGGGCAGCTTCCGCGACCGCTTCCTGTCGATCGGCTCGCTAGCGCTCTATGCAGTGCCGGGTTTCTGGCTCGGCCTGGTGCTGATCGTCGTCTTTGCCGTCGACCTGCGCTGGCTGCCGATCGGCGGCATCGAAACCCTGGCCTCTGACAAGACCGGTCTTGACCGCGCCGCCGACATCGCCGTCCATCTCGCCCTGCCCGTTTCCGCCCTCGGCTTCATCTACCTGGCGCTCTATCTGCGCATGATGCGCGCCGGCATGGCCGAGGTCTGGCGGCAGGATTTCGTCCTGGCCGCACGCGCCAAAGGATTGTCACGCCGCCGCATCGTGCTCGCCCACGTCGCCCGCAATGCACTGCTGCCGCTGATCACCATGCTCGGCCTGCAGTCGGCGCAGATGCTCGGCGGCAGCGTCGTCATCGAGAGCGTTTTTTCCGTGCCCGGCCTCGGCCGGCTGGCGCAGGAGGCGGTCGC
>NZ_RZPQ01001346.1:0-673 GCF_003999135.1 Mesorhizobium sp. M7A.F.Ca.CA.004.06.1.1
TTCATCCTCAGTCGAGCGCTGGAAACTCTACGGCGACGCCCTCGATCCATTGAAAGCGGCGCTGGGTCCAGTTCTTCAACGCTGAGTGGCGTTCAGTTCGGGCGCGTCGGTCTCACCCCATCCTTCCCCGCGCGGCCACCGGCAGCGTTTCCAGCACCTTGTCGCCGTCGACCAGATTGACCTCGTTGAACAAATTGGTGACGACGCAGCAATGGTCGGGCACGACACGCACGCGCTCGCCGATGCGCAGCTTGCCGTCGCCCGAAAGCGTGACGGTGCCGTGCTCCTCGCTCAGGCCCGTCACCCGCGCTCCCGACACGCCGAGCAACTCGCCGAAATCGGCGAGACCCAGCGTGTCGCTGGACAGCGCCTTGCTGCCGGCATCGAGGATAGCGCGCGTCGCTGTGGGATGGCTGACCACCGTCGACAGCACCGTCAGCGCACAGTCGTCGAGGCCGCCGACGCCTTTGGCGACTTGATAGCGGTCGAGATAGATGTAGGTGCCTGGACGATACTCGGTGACAACGGATGTATCGCTGGAGCGCCACATATCCGGCGTGCCGCCGCTGGAGATGCGGTCGCAGGCGAGGCCCGACGCGGCAAGTGCCTGCTTGGCCCCGGCGAGCCAGGCTTCGGCCTCCGCTGCCCGCCCGGCGGCCGGGTAGGTCATCAG
>NZ_RZPQ01001347.1:0-671 GCF_003999135.1 Mesorhizobium sp. M7A.F.Ca.CA.004.06.1.1
ATGCATGTGCATCTATATAGATGCAAATGCATTAACCTTGGAAACCTCATGGCACACAAGCTCATCCTCGTCAGCCATCACCTCTGCCCCTATGTGCAGCGCGCCGCGATTTCGCTGGCCGAAAAGGGCGTGCCGTTCGAGCGCATCGATATCGACCTGGCCAACAAACCGGATTGGTTCAAAGCGATCTCGCCGCTCGGCAAGGTGCCGCTGCTGCGCGTACAGCGAAATGGCGAGGAAACGGTGATCTTCGAATCGGCCGTCATCCTCGAATTCCTTGAAGAGACGCAAGCCAATCCCCTCCACCCTGCCGACCCCTATGCCCGCGCCCGTCATCGCGCCTGGATCGAGTTCGGTTCGGCAACCCTCAACGCCATCGGCCGGTTCTATTCAGCCTCGACCGAAGCTGGCTTCCTGGCCGAATCCAGCGCGCTGTCCGCCATGTTCGATCGCCTCGAAGCCGAGCTGGCGGACGAGCCCGGCGGACCCTGGTTCGCCAGCAGGCACTTTTCGCTGGTCGACGCCGTTTACGGTCCGGTCTTCCGCTACCTCGATGTCTTCGACCGCATCGGTGATTTCGGCATTCTGGACGGCAAACCGCTCGTCCGAGCCTGGCGCAAAGCGTTGAGTGAGCGCCCGTCGATCAGGCAAGCCGTGGCGCCGGACTATCC
>NZ_RZPQ01001348.1:0-671 GCF_003999135.1 Mesorhizobium sp. M7A.F.Ca.CA.004.06.1.1
GGTCATGACGATGGCATCACGCTGCCGCATGTACCGGGCCACGAACTGGCCGGTATCGTCGTCGCCGCCGGCAAGCAGGTCACCCGCTGGAAGGCCGGCGAGCGCGTCACCGTGCCGTTCGCCGTCGGCTGCGGCCGCTGCTTCGAGTGCAATTCGGGCAATCACCAGGTCTGCGAGCATCAGACCCAACCCGGCTTCACCGGCTGGGGTTCGTTCGCCGAATATGTCGCCATCGAACACGCCGACACCAACCTAGTGCGCTTACCCGACGAGATGGAATTCGCCACCGCCGCCAGCCTCGGCTGCCGCTTCGTCACCTCGTTTCGCGCCATCGTCGACCAGGGCCGGGTGACGCCGGGCGAATGGGTCGCGGTGCATGGCTGCGGCGGCGTCGGCCTGTCGGCGATCATGATCGCCAGCGCCATGGGCGCCAATGTCATCGCCATCGATCTCACCGACGAGAAACTGGATTTCGCCAAAAAGATCGGCGCCGTCGCCACCATCAATGCATCTACGACGCCGAACGTGGTCAAGGCGGTCAAGCAGATCACCAATGGCGGCGCGCATATGTCGATGGACGCGCTCGGCCACCCCACCACCTCGTTCAATTCGATATCCAATCTGCGCCGGCGCGGCCGCCATGTGCAGGTCGGCCTGATGCTGGGCGAGCA
>NZ_RZPQ01001349.1:0-667 GCF_003999135.1 Mesorhizobium sp. M7A.F.Ca.CA.004.06.1.1
GCTCAACGCCATGACCATCATCGACATCCCGCTGCTCTACCAGAACCTGATCAAGGCCGCGATCCTGCTCGGCGCCATCATCGTCGACGGCATCATCAACCCACGTGACGAACAGACCGCCCAGCAGGGTGACATTTAGTACCTGAACTGCGGCGGACGGTTGGGGCCGGCCGCTGATAACAAAACCAAACCAGAGGATGTGACATGAAACTGATCAGAACACTCATGGCAGCGGCCACGGCGCTTGCCGTTACCGCCTTCGTGGCGCCAACCTTTGCCGCCGACGATCCTGGCCCGGCGGCTTACGCACAGGCGCTCAAGGGCAAGCGCGTCATGCTGGTGCCGATGGCGATGGGTTTCGACCTGGCACAGGGCTGGACGCATTTCCTGAAGAAGGAAGTCGAAGCCTGGGGCGGCACCTTCGAGACACGCGATCCGAACTGGGTCGTCGACGCCGGCGCGCAAGCGATCACCGACGCGATCTCGTCGGACACCAGGCCGGATGTGCTGATCATCCATTCGCCGGACCTCAATTCCTATGCCAAGCTGATGAAGAAGGCGCAAGCCGCCGGCACCTATGTGATTTTGGTCGACAATCCGGCCAATTTCCCCGCCGACGCCTTTGTCGGCAGCGACTGGGACTGGCTCGGCCCGCTCGCGGCCTAAT
>NZ_RZPQ01000134.1:0-10330 GCF_003999135.1 Mesorhizobium sp. M7A.F.Ca.CA.004.06.1.1
GAACGAGACTCTTTGCTTCGTCCGGCACTCCAGACCATTTCAGCGGCGGCGATACGTTTTTGCCGTCTCGTGTGTATCTTTCGGGAATTTGTCCGCCTTCGGCAAAGGCGGCACTGCTAAGGGCAAGTGGCATGGTTCACTCCTTCCGGCGAAGTTGATCGCAGCGACGCGCAGGGCAGCTATTTGTTGGTCCGCATCTTTTGTCTTGGATCGATCCCGCCAGCGGCGGTCGTGTCGTTTTCGACGTCACCTTCGACCGTATTCTCGCCTTCAAGCTCGAACTCTTCGCCTTCCTTGATCGTTCCCTTGGAAGTCCCGATACCAGGATTGTTCGCCAAGTCGGCATCGCTCGGTTTCTTCCATTTCGGATGTTTGGTTCCGGTCATGAGAAAACTCCTTCGACGGGGATTGCAGTTTTGAAATCGCAGACCGGATAGTTCGTTCCGGTTCCACGCCTCAGCTTCTTCATTGGTTCGCCGCGCGCCGGCTAAAGCCCGAACGGGTAGGTGTCGGGAACGCCGGTTCTTGCATGCTCCGGGCCAAGCGGCGTCACTGCCGCGGTTTTGTCGAACCATAGGAACGCGTCGAACTGCCGGGGCAGGGAAGCGTCCGCATAGTGGCTGCCCAGCTCGGTTTCCGGCCGGTAGATCACCCCGATGAATCGCTCCAGCCTGCGTTCCAGCAGCCGCTCACGCAGCGTTGTGTCGCGCCCGAGGTCGAGCAGGAACCGCGACACAAGGGAATCGTGGCAAAGCCGTTCGTAGCTGTCGGCGTGCGACGCGCGGATTTGCTTCACCTCCATTTTGCCGTCCCAGTCGCTGGCGGCCGCTACAGTGCCGGAATGCGTGCCCATACCGATCAGCGCTGCCTCATCCCCGAAACGCTGCCGGCAGAGCTGGCCGATGTTCAGTTCGTCCCTGACGACGCCCATCTCGGTAAAGCGGGCATCGCCGATATGGGAATTGTGCGCCCACACCACGGCCTTGGCGTTGGGGCCGCCGGCATGCAGCAAATGTTCCAACGTTTCGAACATGTGCGTGTCGCGCAGGTTCCAGGACTCCGCGCCGCCATAGTACATGATCCGGTAATAGTGTTCGGCGGACGCGATCAGCCGGGCATTCTGACTGGCGTCGAGAAAGTCGGTGCCGTCCCTTTTTGCATATTCGAGCTGTTTGGCGAGCAAGTCCCGGCATTGTTCCAGCACCGCTTTCTCGCATTTTTGATAGCCGGCGGTGAGCACCGCGCGGCCGTAGGTGGACGGATCGTGTTGCCAGGGCGTCAGGCAGCCATAGCGTTCGCGCGCGATCTTGGCTGCCGGGGGATCGACCCGGTCGAGATAATCGAGGACCGCGCCGATGGAACCGCTCATATTGTAGATGTCGAGGCCGTAGAACCCTGCTTGCGCCGAAGGCTCTAGCTTCTCGTTGTGACGGCGCATCCAGTCGGTGAAGGCCGCGACATCGGTGTTGCGCCACATCCAGGTCGGAAATCGCTGGAATGGCGCGCCAGTGCCGGTTCGCGGCCGACGATGGCGAACATAGCGGTCGATCGCCGCTGCGTCGGGCCAGTCCGCCTCGACCGCGACGATGGTGAAGCCGTGGCGTTCGATGAGCCTGCGGGTGATCGCCGCGCGCGCCCTGTAGAATTCGGACGTGCCATGGCTTGCCTCGCCAAGCAGAACAATGCGCCGGTCGGCAAACCGATCGAACAATGCGCCGAAGGCCGGATCGTCGAAATCGGGCAGGGGTTCGGCCGCGGCCGCGATCATATCAGGCAGGCTGATCGGATGGGGATGTCGAAGCGGACGACCAACGTCGGTGGCCGTGCCGTTTTCCGACCAACCCTGCTCGCCGATCAGAGGGACGAAGCGCACGCCGCCGAAATCCTCCTCGCTATAGGTTGCGGCGCCTGTCCGGGTGACTTTGAGCAGACGTTGCAAATCCGGGTCGTCGCCGACCGGAATGACGAGCCTGCCGCCGACATCGAGTTGCTCCTGAAGGGCGAGCGGTGCGCCGGGACCACTGGCTGTCACCACGATGGCGTCGAACGGCGCCGCCTGCGGCCAGCCCTTGGTGCCATCGCCTGTCCGAACCTCGATGTTTTGGTAGCCGAGTTTTTCAAACCGCCGCTTCGCGGCTTCGGCCAAACCGGGATGACGCTCTATCGTGTAGACCTGTTCGACGATCCGGCTCATCACCGCGGCCGCGTATCCCGAGCCGGTGCCAATTTCGAGCACATGGTCACCCGGTTTGACATCCGCCATCTCGATCATGAACGCGACAATGTAGGGTTGCGATATGGTCTGGCCATCGGCGATCGGCAGCGGCGTGTCTTCGTAAGCAAATTCCTCGAAGCCGGGTTCGACGAAGGCCTCGCGTGGAACTTCGCGCATTGCCTGCAGAATCTCACGGTCATGAATGCCACGCCGGCCGACATGGATATTGACCATTCGATCACGGGCACGAGGAAGATCGAGCATCTTTTAGCTCCCTTTGGTGCAACGCTTCGAGGCTATCCTTCGCGGTACCTGCCTTGAGCCTGGTCTTCGCGATTTCAGTTTCTAACCGCCGGAGGACTTCAAGGTTCCCGCCTATTTGCGGATAGGGCCGCAAGCCCGGCCGAGATGGCGTCCGGTCTCTCGGCCGCGTGGGTCGTGACGCCGACCCGAACGCGGCAGTCGGGGGTTGCTCAAGCGCAAAGATGCCCCAGTTATCACCAGCGAACCGAAGCTGGAGATGTCGATGAACGACAAGGCTGCCGCGACGCCGCAGGCCATCGGCCACGAACGGATCGACCTCATGGACCGCTACTGGCGCGCCGCGAATTACATCTCGGTCGGCCAGATCTACCTGCTCGACAATCCGCTGTTGCGCGAACCGTTGAAGGCCGAACACGTCAAGCCGCGGCTGCTTGGCCATTGGGGCACGACGCCGGGGCTGAACTTTCTCTACGTGCATCTGAACCGCGTCATACGCGAACGCGACCTCGATGCTCTGTTTATCTGCGGGCCGGGCCATGGCGGTCCCGCAATGGTCGCCAACGCCTGGCTCGAGGGCACCTATAGCGAGATCTATCCCGATATCGGGCAGGGCGAAGACGGCCTCAGGAAACTGTTCCGGCAGTTTTCCTTCCCCGGCGGCGTGCCAAGCCATGCCGCGCCCGAGACGCCAGGCTCCATCCATGAGGGTGGTGAATTGGGATATGCGTTGGTTCACGCCTTTGGCGCGGCCTTCGACAACCCGGATCTGGTGGTTGCCTGTATCGTTGGTGACGGCGAAGCCGAGACCGGTCCGCTCGCGGCGGCATGGCATTCCAACAAGTTCCTGAACCCGATGTCGGACGGCGCCGTCCTGCCGATCCTGCATCTCAACGGCTACAAGATCGCCAATCCAACGATCCTCGGCCGTATGGACGATCAGGAGTTGCGAAGTCTCTTCGCCGGCTATGGCTACGAACCGTTCTTCGTCGAAGGCCACGAGCCGCTTGCCATGCACCAGTCGATGGCCGCGACGCTCGACACGGTGCTCGATCGCATCCGGTCCATTCAGGAGCAGGCACGGGCTCCGGGATGGCATGGTCAACGCCCGCAATGGCCGATGATCGTGCTGCGCAGCCCCAAGGGATGGACAGGTCCCAAGGAGGTCGATGGCGAGAAGGTCGAGGGTTTCTGGCGTTCGCATCAAGTGCCGGTGTCGAACGCACGCGGAAATGAGGGCCACCGCAAGATCCTCGAGAACTGGATGCGAAGCTACGAACCGGGAGAGCTGTTCGATGAAAGCGGGCATCTGTTGCCGGGGCTCGCGGCACTTGCCCCAACAGGGACAAAGCGCATGGGCGCAAGCCCGTACGCGAATGGCGGACTGTTGAAGCGCGATCTTGTGCTTCCCGACTGGAAAAGCCTGGCGCTGGAAGTGCCTCGTCCGGGAGGCGTCGTCGCTGAAGCGACGCGGATTTGCGGAAGCTATCTTCGCGAGGTGTTCCGCCTCAATGCCGAGGCGCGGAATTTTCGCCTGATGGGGCCGGACGAGACGTCATCCAACCGCCTCGACGAGGTGTTCGAAGTTACCGATCGGCTCTGGATGCAGCGCATTGAACCCTACGACGTCCATCTTTCCCGTGACGGACGTGTCATGGAGGTGCTCAGCGAGCACCTCTGCCAGGGCTGGCTTGAAGGCTATCTGCTCACCGGCCGCCACGGCCTGTTCTCCTGCTATGAGGCCTTCATCCACATTGTCGATTCGATGGTCAACCAGCATGCCAAATGGCTGAAGACCTCCGGCGAGCTTGCCTGGCGCAAGCCGATCGCCTCGCTCAATTACCTTTTGACCTCGCATGTCTGGCGGCAGGATCACAATGGTTTCAGCCATCAGGATCCGGGCTTTGCCGATCTGGTCGCCAACAAGAAGGCCGATACGGTAAGGCTCTATTTTCCGCCGGATGCCAACACCCTGCTGTGGATCACAGATCATTGCCTGAGAACCTATAACCGCATCAATGTCATTACCGCCGGCAAGCAGCCGGCACCGCAATGGCTGTCCATTGAAGAAGCCGAAGCGCATTGCAAGGCGGGGGCGGGCATCTGGGAATGGGCCGGTACGGTTGCTCAGGGCGAGGAGCCCGACGTGGTCATGGCCTGCGCCGGCGACGTGCCCACCCTGGAAACGCTGGCCGCGACCGACATTCTGCGCTCTGCGATCCCCGACCTGAGAATCCGTGTCGTCAATGTTGTCGACCTGATGACGCTGCAGTCGAACACCGAGCATCCGCACGGGCTCGCCGATGGAGACTTCGATGCGTTGTTCACGAAGACACGGCCTGTAATCTTCGCCTATCACGGCTATCCCTATCTTATTCATCGCCTGACCTACCGTCGCGCCAACCATGACAACATGCATGTGCATGGCTTCCGCGAGGAGGGCACCACGACGACGCCGTTCGACATGGTGGTGCTCAACGAACTCGATCGCTACCACCTCGCGCTTGCCGCCATCGAACGTGTGCCGGGACTGGCCGAAAGGGCTGAAGGGCTTGCCGGCGAACTCCACGGCCGGTTGGTGAAGCACAGGGCTTATGTCCGCGAGCACGGCGAGGATATGCCCGAAATCCAGAAATGGAGCTGGCCCGACAAAGGCGCGGCAAAGGCGCGCCAATGACGCGTCGGTCGATCCTGGCGCTGAATGCCGGTTCGTCCAGCATCAAGTTCGCGCTTTACGATCTTGTCTCGTCACAGGATATGCAGCTCGTTTCGCGCGGCACGTTGGACTTGGGCGACACACCCACACTCCGCGCAAAAGCGGCCGACGGAACGGTGCAGTGCGATCGGCAGCTCGCCACCGACAAGCCGCGGGACGCGGCCATAGGCGAGATGCTGAATTGGGTGCAGGGCGAAATCGGCGAAAGAAACCTGCTCTGCGCCGGCCATCGTATCGTGCATGGCGGAAGCGAGTTCATCGAACCTGTCCGTCTGGCCCCAGACATCATCGACGCCATCGACAGACTGACGCCGCTCGCTCCGCTGCATCAGCCTCGCAGTCTCGCGCCGGTCCGCGCGATAGCCGCCTTGCAACCGGACCTGCCACAGGTTGGTTGTTTCGACACCGCTTTCCACCAGACGATCGATCCGCTCGTGCGGCGCTTCGCCCTTCCGCGCCAATATGAAGGGCAAGGCTTGCGCCGCTACGGGTTTCACGGTCTCTCCTATGAATACATCGCCGGGCGGCTCAGCGGGATATCGCCAACTCTTGCGGCGAAACGCACCATCGTCGCCCATCTCGGCAATGGTGCCAGCCTTTGCGCTTTGCGCGAGGGCAAGAGCATCGATACGACGATGGGGTTTTCGGCCCTGGATGGCCTCGTCATGGGCACGCGGTGCGGCGCCATCGATCCCGGCGTGCTGTTGCACTTCCTACTGGAAAGAGGCATCGCGGCTGAGGAGCTGCAGACGATGCTTTACGAGAAGTCGGGACTGCTCGGCGTATCCGGTATTTCGGGCGACATGAGGACGCTGGAAGGGAGCAACGATCCTCGCGCCCAAGAGGCGATGGCGCTTTTTGCCTTCCGCGCGGCGAGGGAAGCAGCAGCGCTTGCAAACACGATGGGTGGTCTTGAATGCCTCGTGTTCACCGCCGGCATCGGCGAACGGTCCGCGTCCATCCGCAAGGCCATATGCGAAAAATTGACCTGGCTTGGCGTGGTGCTTGAAGAACGCGCCAACGACATCCACGCCGAAATCATCAGTCGTCCCGAGAGCAAGGTGGAGGTGCGCGTGATTGCGACCGATGAGGAAAGTGTCGTTGCACGTCACAGCCGCAAGGTGATGCAAGCCTGAAGGCTCGCCATTGGCATCGGAAACCCGACGTCGGTTGGGCTCGGTAAAAGCGCGGGCAAGGGCATTCCCTGTACGAAAATTACCAAGCAAGCGGTCGGGGGAACCAACGGCCCATGGAAATATTGTGCGAGCAATCTCGGCTAAACCCGAGACCGTCGGCACGATGATCAGGCCGACAGCCTTACTTCAGGCATTGGCTGAGGAATCCATGTTTACGGACGATGTTGCGGTGAGGCGCCTGAAAATCCTGGTCCAGCAATATGTCGAGACACGCAAGAAACGCCACGATGTGATCTCTACCGCCAAGGCCGGAACCGCAATTCGGGAGGTGATGCCAAGTTGCCCGCTTTCGGGAAAGGCCTTCGATGATCTGATTGCGGCCTGCGCCATCGAGCATGGCCTGGCTGTGCTCTTCGACAATCCGGGTACATCAGGCACTGAAATCTGAGGCTGGCGCTTCCGATTCCATCGTCGCAATGAGGAGTTCAGTCGGCATGTCCAGGTACTTTTTCGACCTTCGAGACGAGAGCGGAAGCTTGCAGGAGGATCCCGAGGGCCAGGAATTTTCTGATCTAGCGAGCGCCGAGGAAAACGCGATGGCGTCGGCGAAGGAAATCCTCGCCGAAGAACTGCTGCATGGCAAGCCGCTGCGTACCGGATTGGCCTTCGAGATTTTTGACGAGAACCGCAACCTGGTGCTGCGCTTCCCCTTTGCGCTCGCGGCCGAAAAGGCCGGCGAGCCCCCTTAATCCCGAATTGCCTGGCGGCCGATCCCCTGCAGGGGTCATGCAAGCCGGGCCTCAATGCGTCCTATCCTTCCGCCTTGAAGTTTCTGGCTTCTTTCTCGACCTTGGGGCTGTCCTTGCCATGCTTTTGCATAAGCTCCTTGGCCTGCTTGGGTGAGACGTCGGTGGTCTCTGCCAAGCGCAGCGCCTTCTTGTCCTTGCTTTCGGTCTTCTGCTTCTTGGCCGTCATGGCTCTTGAACTCCCTTGAAGCCTGTTCCGATCGATCTTTGCCGGTCCCGAGCATATCCAGATGAATTGTCATTGCCTGGTTTGCTTCGACGAGACGTCAACGAGACGATGCGGGTCAGGTTCCGTGCATCGTCTGCTCATGTCCGAACTTGTCACGCCACGCGGCGATACCGATGGCGATCTCGGATGAATTCATTGAAGAAGCGGCCTTTTGAGAAAGCTTTGGTGAAAGCGGCATAAGTTACCGGAGCAACATCCTCATAGTCGTAACGTTTGCCGCTCGGAACAAACCAGACCGAGAGGATCCTGGTGGCGGGGTCGTATTGTGCGTTTCGGATCACGGTCGATGGCATGGTGGCACCCGACGGGTCTGCCCGAATAACCCGTTAGCGATCGTCAGGTTCCGCCGATGCCCTCGCGCCTTGCACCGCGACTACCGGTCGCGCGGGTTGCCCAACTTCGGGTCGCGCTTCCTCGAATATCGGTCGATGCGTGGCAGGCTGTCATCAAACTCGATGTACGGTAGCCTCAGATCCCAATAGGCATGGGCTTGCGGCTGAAAACCTTCAGGTTTGTCAAGAAAACCGACCGTCACGTAGAACTCGTCCGGCAGACCTTCGTCGCTATAGCCTATCGAGCTTCCACAGTCCGGGCAGAACGTGCGGGTGACGCCTGGCGTTTTCGAAAAGGCCTTCGGTGTCCCTCTAAGAAGCTGAAATTGCTCAGGCCGGTAACCGACCCAGATTGTCATCGGACTTCCGATGGCCCGGCGGCAATCGTCGTCGTGATCGTAGCATATCCAGAAAGGCTCTCCGTCCATGGCTGCGGCGATCCCTCCGCAGAAGCAGGCTCCGGTCTCGCGCCGCATCGTCTGTCCATCCTGTCGCGCCCAAGGGACGTTCAGAGAGCGGCCAAGCGGCCGCTCCCGTTCAAGGTGAAGTCCTCGAAATCATGCATCGTGATGCTCGGGCATGCTCTTGAGCTGATCCTTGGTCCAGTTCGTCACCGCGTGAACGTCGCCGTCTTCATCGCGCATGAATTCCAACTGGCTCGCGGGAACGGCCACCGGCTTGGCACCTATGCCGAGAAAGCCGCCGACATCGATGACGACCTGACTGGCGGCTCCAGAGCCGTGGACGTGCGAAACGCTGCCGACCTTGTTGTCGTCCGCGTCGTAAATCGTGGCGTCTTCGAGAATGTCTGGTGTCAGTTCGGTGCTTGTGAGGCGTACGCGGTTGGTGTGATCCATCGTTCGAGACTCCTGTTGGGTGGAGTATTTGAACCTCTCAGCCGAGCAAACGTTCCGAAGAATTTCGGGGCGACGGACGGACGACGCAAGGACGCAAGAACCCTCAAATCAGCCTCGGGCCCGAATTGACTCGCAAAGCTCTGTACGGAAGCGTACAAAAGGAAATCGTCAGCAGCACAATTGGGCGCTGACGCTTGGGAGTGACCACCGCTCTTGCCCATCGCGAGGCATGGCGTTGCATGGCAAAGGCGCCCGAGCACCCCGGTCTGCCAGTAGACGCGATAACCGCGCTGGCGCGGGATACAGGCGCCACTGAACAGCAGATACGCGAAATCATATTTCTCCAAGAGTTCGATCGCGCCTCTATCCTGCGGGAGGCTCGTTTGCTGGCGAAAGATGGTCAGCCAACAAGGCCTTCGAGTTTTCAGCAGTAACTGTCGGTTTCATACCAACGCGCCGGCTCGTCTAGTGCTGCGCGAGACGAGGTCTATGGTTCGTTACCGTCCGCTCGTTAGACGGACGCGGCCGGCTAAGAGATCCCAGTGCTCTTGCCCAAGGGAAAAGAGTCTCGTGGATTACCAGATACTGCAAGCCAAGAGCGAATTGCTTCGCCGCATGAGCGCGGACGATCTCGCGCGGCTAAGGCCGCATCTGGCGAGCGTTTTCCTGGAGGTGCGCGCGCCACTGGAGAATGCGGGGCAGAAGATCGAAGCCGTCTATTTTCTGGAAAGCGGACTGGCCTCGGTGGTGGCGCGGACTGCGCCAGCGACCGAAGCGGAAGTCGGAATCATCGGGTTCGAAGGAATGACGGGTTCGGCCCTGATCATGGGGGACGACCAGGCGAACTTTGATTGTTACGTCCAGTCGACATGCGAGGCGCTCCGGATAGAGGCTGCCCCATTCGTCGAAGCCCTGGAGAACAGTCCTACGTTGCGGTCGTTCCTGTTGCGCTATGTCCAATATTTTCATGTTCAGACAAGCTATACGGCTTCGATCAACGCACGGCAGAGCCTGGAAGTCCGGCTGGCGAGATGGCTTTTGATGTGCAGCGACCGCACTGTCGGCGACAGACTTATGATAACCCATGAGTTTCTGTCCATCATGCTTGGTGTCAGGCGTCCGGGGGTTACCGTCGGTCTGCAGATGATCGAGAGTTACGGCTATATCCGAGCGCGCCGCGGAGAGATCACGATCCGCGATCGAGATGGTCTCATAAAGTTGGCGCGAGATTCTTATGGTCCACCTGAAACCCAGTATCGCCGGCTAATCGGAGATTTGGGCTCGCATCATCCCGCGAGGCAGGAACGGCCTCGCGCTTGAGCGCTGGGCCAACAGAGGCTTCTCCGCCACTGAGCCGCCAAGGACCATTTCAAGTGGCCGACGCGATGGTGCCGGTGAGACACCGTTGCCTAAACCCGCGTCGGCCACCGCGGCATTTTTTGGGGATGCCGCGTTGCCAATCTAGTTGCTGACAAGCAACTGGCAACGAAGGCTCGCGGTTTGGTAAGAACCGTACGTACATGCATGCAACCTCCCTCGGTCGCATTCAAGGCATGCCCGCGAAATCCTGAGTAGAATACCGTCACCCCGATAATCTCCGGATTGGCAGGCTTTGATGCGGTGATGTCCACAGGGTGGGGTGCAGATGCTGGCTCGGTTCCGATATTGCCAGGCGGGCTGGCCTTCACCATCTAGCTGGGATGGCGGCACCCAAATCGAAAACACTCGGCTCCGGCTCATCCGGGCTCCAGCACGATCTCTTTGGTGCTGCCGACGAC
>NZ_RZPQ01001350.1:0-661 GCF_003999135.1 Mesorhizobium sp. M7A.F.Ca.CA.004.06.1.1
GACCTTGAAAAAAGCGCCGAGCGACAGCGTCGTGCCGGCGGCGCGTGCCTGTTCGGCGACGATCAGATTGGCGACCGAACCCAGCAGCGTGAAATTGCCGGCCAGTGTCGAGCTCATGGCGACGACCAGCCAGGCGCGCTCGGGGTTTTCCAGGCCGGGTATGAAAGGCCGCAGCGCCAGCACGGCCGGGACATTGCTCATGATGTTGGAAAGCACCGCGGTGAATCCGGACAGACGCCAGACATCGTCCAGCCCGAGGTCCTTTGCCGAGGCGATCATGTCTGGCGAAAGAAGCGTCTTTTCGGCGCCGGCGACGACCACGAACAGACCGGCGAACATGAACAGCAGCGGACCGTCGATCTCGCGGTAGATGCGTTCCGGCTTGATCGCCCGGGTAAGCAAGAGGATGGCGCCGCCGATGAGCGCGGCCTTGGCGACAGGCACACCGGCGAAGAAGGCGATTGCCAGCCCGATGCAGACCACCACCGCCTTCAGCACCTGCCCCTTGTGCATGCGGCCACGCGAGACCTCGGGCGTCAGTTGGACCGTTCGGGCGAATTCGGCCCGGTAGACGATGCGGATGATGACAACGACCGCGACGAGGCCGAAAAGGGCGACCGGAGCCAGCGCTGCCGAAAAGGCCGGATAGGAAATGCCCGAC
>NZ_RZPQ01001351.1:0-661 GCF_003999135.1 Mesorhizobium sp. M7A.F.Ca.CA.004.06.1.1
GTGACGGCGCGGTGATCCTGCCTTACGATCCCTCGCGCTCGACCGTGCTTCTGGTGCGCCAGTTCCGCTATCCCGCCTACGTCACCGGCCACCGCGAGCCGCTGATCGAGGCCTGTGCCGGCCTGTTGGACGAAAACGATCCCGAAACCTGCATCCGCAAGGAGGCGGAGGAAGAACTCGGCTACCGGCTGCAGAACGTCGAGCGGCTGTTTTCGCCCTATATGAGCCCTGGCAGCGTCACCGAACGTCTCTGGTTCTTCATCGCCCGCTATTCACCCGCCGACCGCATCTCGGCCGGCGGCGGCGCGCAAGAAGAGGGCGAGGACATCGAGGTTCTGGAAATGCCGCTCGACGAGGCGCTGGCCGGCATCGCCGATGGCCGGATCATCGACGCCAAGACCATTATCCTGATCCAGCATCTGAAGCTCAACCCGATCGCCGCCTGAACGGCGCCGGTCCTCCTTAGCCAAGGCTTCGGGAGGACACTCCTTCATCTATTCGGGTGGCCCGCCACCGAAGCTCGAAGAGCGAAGGGTGGTGCGGATGAAGGGACTCGAACCCCCACGCCTTTCGGCACTGGAACCTAAATCCAGGGCGTCTACCAGTTCCGCCACATCCGCATGAACCGGCAATCCCATGTGGCCATCATTCTGTCAATGTC
>NZ_RZPQ01001352.1:0-660 GCF_003999135.1 Mesorhizobium sp. M7A.F.Ca.CA.004.06.1.1
TTGCGATACTGGTCATTGGAAGCACTCCGGGGTTGGGATTTGCGTGGTCGGTCGCAAGGCGCGATCGGGATCAGCGACAAGCGCGATCGAGATCAGCGGCTGCCGAAGAGGTCGCGGTTGCTGCCTTGCGTGACCGGCTGCCGGACGGCCGCATCCGGGTTGTGGATCGAAGCGGTGGTCGTGTTGTCGGTGCTGGTGACAGCCGGCCGGCTGGCGTCGTTCGACCCAAACTTGTCGCTGCCGGCAAAGGCGGCGCTGACGGAAATGAGGATGGCGGCGGTGGTGAGAGCGATCTTGTTCATCTGAGTTCTCCTGGTGGTGTTTGCAGTCCGTGTTGGTGTCTGCAGCCGGAATATGGTCGCTCTGAACGCGAATGGAAATTGACTACAGATGGCGTTCTGATATTCATAAATGAATGGCTGAAATCGACTGGAACCTGATCAAGAGCTTTGTCGCCGTGGCGGAATCCGGCAGCCTGTCGGCCGCCGCGCGAAAGCTTTCGGCCAGCCAGCCGACGCTTGGCCGTCACATCGGCGAGTTGGAACGGGCACTCGGCGTCACACTGTTCCGTCGAGGACGGCACGGCTACGAACTGACGGAGGCCGGCAGCACGCTGTTCGAACGCGGCAAGGCGGTCAGTGAGCAGGCAAGCGCCTTCTC
>NZ_RZPQ01001353.1:0-651 GCF_003999135.1 Mesorhizobium sp. M7A.F.Ca.CA.004.06.1.1
GTGAACCAGGTGCCATCGAGACCGAGCCGGGCAATGCGCAATCGGTCCTCGGCGATCGGCAGCGAAATCGGCGTCACCGCGTCGAGCGTGTCGTTTTGCACGTCGAATGACAGTTCGGTGCTGATCGTAAGCGCGCGGCTGCGTATCCAGGGATAGCGAAGCCGCGCCGAATAACGCTCGAAAGCGCTGCCGAAGCCGAGCGTGCCGGGCTCGGCTGTCGGATTGGCCTGCGTGCGGCTGGCTTCCAGGTTGAGCGTCAGCCCGTCATAGCCGATCGGCACGACGATGCCGGCGGCATAGTTGCGATTGCGTGGGCCATCCGTGAACAGGCCGCTCTCGCCGCCATCGGGGTAGCCGCCGGCCCTGACATAGACGAGTTCGCCGAGGCCGAGCAATGAGTTGAAATCGACGCCGATGCCCGTAGACCAGCGCTGCAACGATGGCGATAGCGAGTTGTCCCCGGTCATTTGGCCGCCGATCGGGCGATATTTGCCGTCGATGACCAGCACGCTTGCGCCTTTGGCCGAGCCTGCCTGCAAGGTCGAGCGCAGCCGGGCGCCGGGCGTATCGCCAGCCAGCAGCAGCTTGCGTTCGATCGCCGACAGCTTGATGCTTTTCTGTCCAACGAGCGGCGCCAGCGTTGCCTCGACC
>NZ_RZPQ01001354.1:0-649 GCF_003999135.1 Mesorhizobium sp. M7A.F.Ca.CA.004.06.1.1
AGACAGGTCATCACCGTGCCGCGCGGTCGGGCCCATGACAGCCAGCCGGGTGACGAAAACGAGGCGATCGATGCCGGCTTCATCAGCATCAACCGGCTGAACTGGTTTGGCGAGACACGGCTGGACGAACGGTTTCTGGACGGGATCCCGCGCCAGCGGCAAACTGGCTGACCTGGGGTCTGCGCGTCGTCATCCGATCACCAACCTGTCAGCGGTTAAATCAAGCCAATCCACCACCTATGCTTGAAGCCGCCGCTATTTCATTCCACATCGGTGAGGATGAAGGGCGAGACAGGAGAACGGCGGCGGCATCTGCTGTGGGCTTTGCCCGCATCGCTGATCCTGCATGCGCTCATCGCGGCGTTTCTGGTCTATGGCCTGCCGAGACCCGAGCAGCAGCCGGTTCAGCAGGAACAGCCCGTCAATGTCGCGATCGTGCCGCCACCCGAGAAGCCCAAGCCGAAACCTGCTCCAAAGCCACCGGAACCGACACCTGAAAAGAAGGCTGAGAAGCCGCCTGAACAAAAGCCGCCTCCGGAACCGCCGAAACCGCCAGACGACCAGGTTCTGAAGCGCGTTTTCCAGTACGGCCAGAAAGATACCGGGCCGGAGAAATCGCTCGACGGAAGCAGCGCTAAGCCCAGCACGC
>NZ_RZPQ01001355.1:0-646 GCF_003999135.1 Mesorhizobium sp. M7A.F.Ca.CA.004.06.1.1
CAGTGGGGGATCGTGTCCATGACGAAGACATTGCTGTCCGGCACCACGTCGGCGGAATAGGCGACGCGGCTCTCGCCATCGTCGACGGCAAACCAGACGCCGCCCACCACATGCCCGGAGCGTCCCGTCCGGATCGTGAGATTTCCGCTCTTCAGCGTATCGCCGGGTTGGAACAATTCGATGCGGTCTTCGGGAAAAGGGAACCGCCTGAAATCCTCGGGCTCAGCATAGCCCGCGAGCGTGGCGGGCGCCTCATTGCGGGTCTCGGCCGTCATGAAGATCGGGCCGGCATAGCCACGCGACAGCAGCCAACTCAGTGCGCCGACATGATCCTCATGGGCATGCGAGACGAACAGCGCGTCGATGTCGGCGACCGACCCGTTCAGCACCGGATAGTAGTCCGCGCCCGAGGCGCCGACCTTGATGCCGACGTCGAGCAGGATGCGATCCTTGCCGCTGCTGACAGCAAGACTGGTGCGGCCCTTTTCGCCAAAGCCGCCGAGCAGGTCGAGCATCATCACGATGCTGCCCCCGCCGCCGGGATCAGCCAGCCGGAGCGTATCCGCAGACGCGCATGGGCTCCGCTCTCCAGCAAAACCGGGTCGGGCTGTTCGAAATGCAAAGTGAGATCGGGACTGGTCGAAGG
>NZ_RZPQ01001356.1:0-645 GCF_003999135.1 Mesorhizobium sp. M7A.F.Ca.CA.004.06.1.1
GCCCAAAACTGTTTCGCGAATGGGCGCCGCGCGTGACGACGCGCAAATACGACCAGAGCCAGAAACCGCCGGTCGAGAAGACCGGGCTGACGCTCGGCATGGGCATGACCGAGAAGCAGGGCGGCACCGATGTGCGCGCCAATGTGACGAGGGCGGAACGCGCCGGCAGCGGTTTTTATCGTCTGACGGGGCACAAATGGTTCATGTCGGCGCCGATGTCGGATGCGTTCCTGGTGCTGGCGCAGGCGCCGGAGGGGCTGTCGTGCTTCCTCGTGCCGCGCGTTCTCGGTGATGGTTCGGGCAACGGCTTCCGCTTTCAGCGACTGAAGGACAAGCTCGGCAACCGTTCCAACGCCTCCTCCGAAGTCGAATTCGTCAATGCCATCGGCGAGATGGTCGGCGAACCCGGTGCCGGTGTGAAGACGATCATGGACATGGTCACCCTGACCCGGCTCGATTGTGCCATCGCCTCGTCGGCGATCATGCGCGCGGGCCTCGCCGAGGCCGTTCACCACGCCCGCCATCGCCAGGTGTTCGGTTCGACCCTGATCGAGCAGCCGTTGATGCAGCGCGTTCTGGCCGACATGGCGCTCGACGTCGCCGCCGCCACCGCGCTGTCGTTCCGGTTAGCGCGCTCCTTCGACG
>NZ_RZPQ01001357.1:0-644 GCF_003999135.1 Mesorhizobium sp. M7A.F.Ca.CA.004.06.1.1
TTATGCACCCCACCTCGCTCCTGATCTTCGCCGCCGCTTTGTTCGTTGCCGCCGGTTCGCCCGGCCCCTCGATCGCGGCGCTCGTTGCGCGCGTTATCTCGAAAGGGTTTCGCGACGTGTTCCCGTTCCTGCTCGCCATGTGGATCGGCGAGGGCATCTGGCTGTCGCTGGCGGTGTTCGGCCTGGCTGTCGTGGCGCAGACCTTCCATTTCGCTTTCGTCGTGGTGAAATGGGTCGGCGTCGCCTATCTCGCTTACCTCGCCTGGAAAATGTGGACCGCGCCTGTCGATGCAGAAGGGGGCGAGATGCCGCGCGAGGATTCTCCGGCAAAGCTGTTCTTCGCCGGCATGGCGGTGACGCTTGGCAATCCCAAGATCATGATGTTCTACCTGGCGCTGCTGCCGACCATCATCGACCTCGCTTCGGTCAGCATCGTCGGCTGGGTCGAGCTGACGGCGACCATGGCCGTGGTGCTGGTCGCCATCGATCTCGCCTGGGTGCTCGCCGCATCACAGGCGCGCAAGCTTTTGAAGAGCAAACGCGCCATGAAGATCGCCAACCGCGTCAGCGCGACGACGATGGCCGGCGCCGCGGCGGCGATCGCTGCTCGGTGACGTTCCCTCGCCCCGCTTACGGGGAGAGGG
>NZ_RZPQ01001358.1:0-644 GCF_003999135.1 Mesorhizobium sp. M7A.F.Ca.CA.004.06.1.1
GGCGAAGGGAGTGGCGGACGGCGCGAGGCCGCCCGCCGCTTTCACGATTACTTCAGGTCGACCTTGGCGCCGGCTGCTTCCAGCTGGGCCTTGAACTTGTCAGCGTCGGCCTTGGAAACGCCTTCCTTGACCGGCTTCGGAGCCGCTTCGACCAGATCCTTGGCTTCCTTGAGGCCAAGACCGGTGATGGCGCGGACTTCCTTGATGACGTTGATCTTCTGAGCGCCTGCCTCGGTGAGGACGACGTCGAATGCCGTCTTTCCCTCGACCGGAGCAGCAGCGGCCGCACCACCGCCAGCGGCGGCAACAGCCACCGGAGCAGCGGCGGAAACGCCCCACTTTTCTTCCAGAAGCTTCGACAGCTCGGCCGCCTCGAGGACGGTCAGCTTCGAAAGGTCGTCTACGATCTTTGCGAGATCAGCCATTGTTGTGTTCCTTCATAAGGTTCGAACGTGTGTTTGTGATAGCGAGGAACGGCCTCATGCCGCCTCGTCCTTCCGGGCGTAAGCGCCGATGACGCGCGCGACCGAGGCCGCTGGCGCATTGACGATCTGGGCGATCCGGGTTGCCGGCGTGGCGATCATGCCAACCAGCCTGGCGCGCAGCTCATCGAGCGACGGAAGTGTGGCGAGTGCCTTCACACC
>NZ_RZPQ01001359.1:0-642 GCF_003999135.1 Mesorhizobium sp. M7A.F.Ca.CA.004.06.1.1
GAGACAGCACCAGCACAGGCGGCCGGTAGCAATCACTGTATCCGCTGATTTCGTCGGCTTCGTTCTCGTAGATCACCTTGGGCTGGCCGGCGCTGGTGTAGTCGGATAGCTGCTTGGCCAGCTTGCCTTCGCCGACGATGATGCGCTTGTAGCCGGCGGCGCTGTCGACAACGAGATTGCCGAAGGAATCAGCGTAGACGCGATCCTGATGCCGGGCGCCGGCGAGCGCTGGCGCTGCAAGGGCTACGACCGATGCCGCCACGATGAGCGCCGCAAGGCGCGATCTGCCTGAATTCGAACGCATGGCGTCCTCCGTGTCCTGAGGGAAAGCCTCCTCGAATCAGAAATTAACGTTTTCTTAACCTTTGTTAAGAGGCCAGCGCGTTTGGCGGCGATGTCTCGGTAAACATGGTTAATATCCGTTAATATCCGACTGGATGGAAAACCCGTTGGCCATTATTCGGCCATGCTTGGCCGCACCATCGCGGCTGGTGTCCGTCTCGGCGTCGGGATGACCTTGATCTTGGCAAAGCATCGCGGCTGGTTTGCCGCGCGGGAGGACAGCATATGGCGCTACGCCGGCCGATTTGGGCGTCCGTTTTCCCGTTGCTCGGGGTCGTCGCTGGCTGTGTGCCACAGGAC
>NZ_RZPQ01000135.1:0-10272 GCF_003999135.1 Mesorhizobium sp. M7A.F.Ca.CA.004.06.1.1
GCCATATCATCGGCTCGCGCAGCACGCCGACTTCGTCCGGCGCCGCCGCCTGGCGCATGACGATCGCCAGATCGAGGCCGCCAGACTGCAGCGCCTGCGCCAGTTCGGCGGAGCGGCCGACCCGCAGTTCGATCCTGACGCGCGGATGACTGACGGCGAAGGCACGCAGCAGATCCGGCAGGCCGCTGTCGGCGAAATCCTGCGTAGTGCCGATGGCGACGCGTCCGGCAGCGCGCGCGCCCTTGAGCGCCAGCCAGGCCTCGCGATGGGCGGCAAGGATCCGCCTGGCATGGCCGACGAGGTCTTCGCCTGCAGGGGTCAAGCCGCGCCCTCGCCCTTGCGGCGCCAGCAGCGGCTCGCCGACGATTTCTTCCAGCCGCTGCATCTGGGTGGTCACCGCCGAGGGCGAACGGCCGACGCTTGCAGCCGCCTGGGCCAGCGAGCCGCTGTCGACGAAAGCAAGGAAGGTTCGGAGCAGATCGGGATCCAGCGTTTCCATACTTCGATATTATCGAAGCTTCAGTTAAAAACAATTCGATTTTTTTGATCTAAAGGTGGTGGCATGGTTGTTTCAACGGCGATCGGACGCCGCTCAAGCCAAGGAGAAGAAAATGCCCATTATCAACATCAGCGTCACCGGCAAGCCTGACGCGGCGCTTTCCGCTCGCATCGCAGAGGAGGCTACCGAAATCACCGCCACGCAGCTGCGCAAGGATCCGACGATCACGGCAGTTGCCGTGTCCTATGTCGATCCGCAGCACTGGTTCGCCGGCGGCAAGTCGCTGGCCGAGCACGGCACCAACACGTTCTGGCTTGATATCAAGGTGGTCGACGGCACCAACACCAAGCTTGAGCTGGAGGCCTATCTGAAGGCGATCTTCGCGGCCTTCGGCCGTCTGCTGGGCGGCGTGCACGAGGAGAGCTACGCCTTCGTACATGAAGTGCCGGCAGCCGCTTACGGCTATGGCGGCAAGACGCAGGAATTTCGTTTCATCAGTGGACGGCTGCAGGCGGCATGACAAGCAGCTTCCCGCACCAGGGAAGCAAAAGCTCCGCATTGACCTTCCTCCCACATCGTCTAGGTTCTGGCCGAAGCGGCCGCAAAAGAGCCGAGATGCTAAGAATGTTGGGAGAGACGCGGCATGGTCCTGACACTGGCGCTGCTTGCGGGTCTTGTTCTGGCCTGGCTGCTGATCGGCGTGGTGGAAATATTCCGCCTCGGCCTGCGCTTTACCCAGGCGCTGCTCTATGTGCCGTTCAAGCTCGCCTACCGGATCGCCGACAGCCGTATCAGGATCGCCCGCCAGGCGCAGGCTCCAGTCATCTACGTCATCTCGCATCAATCGCGCTTCGAACCGGCGCTGATGCTGTCGCTGCTGCCGGAAGACACACTGCACATACTCGACGAGGCCTCGGCGCGCTCGCCGTGGCTTGAACTTTGGCGCGAGCTTGGCCGTACCATCGCTTTCAACGCCGAACATCTCTTCGTCAGCCGCCGGCTGGTGCGCGTGCTGAGGGGCAAGGGCCGGCTCGCCGTCTATCTGCCGGATGCGGTCGAGCCTGACGTCAAGATGTTTCGGTTGTTTCGTGCCGTCACCCGCATCGCCATGCAGGCCGATGCCAAGATCGTGCCGATCTTCGTCGGCGGCGCGCGCGGCCTGCCGGTGTCGCTGACACCCGCGGACAAGGCGCCACGACACTGGTTTCCGCAGCTGTCGATCAGCGTGCTGGAACCTATGACCATCGCCGAACTGGTGGCGCGGAACCCCGATCAGGCCTCGAACACCAACGCGCTGTTCGACCGTGTCGCCGAGGCGCGGCTCTTCGGCACCAACCTCGATCGTGGCCTGTTCCTGGCCATGCGCGATGCCGCCGACCGCGTCGGCGCTTCGCATACCATCATCGAGGACGTGATCTCCGGGGCGCTGACCTACCGCAAGCTGTTCATCGGCGCCCGCGTCCTGGGCAGGCGCTTTGAGGCGGTGACGGCTCCGGGCGAGGCGGTCGGCGTGATGCTGCCCAATGCCAACGGCGTCGTGCTGTCGCTCACCGGCCTTCTGTCGGCCGGCCGGGTGGCGGCGATGATCAACTATACGGCCGGACCGGCGAGCGTCACCGCGGCCGTGCGCACGGCGGTGATAAGGACCGTGATTTCCTCCCGCGCATTCGTCGAGAAGGCCGATCTGGCCGATATCGTCGCGGCGGTCGAAAAAGGCGGCGCCAAGCTGCTGTGGCTGGAGGATGTGCGGGAGAGCGTTACCGCGCTGGACAAGCTTGCCGCCGCTCTGCTGTGGCGCTGGCCGCTGCAGCGGCAGGATGCGGCCAAGCCGGCCGTGATTCTGTTTACTTCGGGCTCGGAAGGCACGCCGAAGGCGGTCGTGCTGTCGCACAAGAACCTGTACGCCAACGCCATGCAGGCCGAGGCGCGGATCACCATCTCGCCGGCCGACATCCTGCTCAACGTGCTGCCGGTGTTCCACTCCTTCGGCCTGACGGGCGGCACCATCCTGCCGCTGGTCACCGGGGTAAAGCTGTTCCTCTACCCCTCGCCGCTGCACTACAAGATCATCCCCGAGGTGGCGCGCAAGGTGAAGCCGACCATTATGTTCGGCACCGACACGTTCCTCGCCAACTATGCGCGCACCGCCAAGGACGGCGATTTTTCCAGCCTGCGCTTCGTCGTCGCCGGCGCCGAGGCGGTGAAGCCGGAAACCCGCCGCGTCTATCGCGAGCGCTTCCAGGCCGAGATCATCGAAGGTTTCGGGCTGACCGAGGCGGCACCGGTGGTTGCCGTCAACACGGCAATCCATGGCCGCGACGGCACGGTCGGCCGGCTGCTGCCTGCCATGCGCATGAAGCTGGAGCCGGTCGAGGGCATCTCCGACGCCGGCCAATTGTGGCTCGACGGGCCGAACCTGATGATGGGCTACATGACGTCGGACCGCCCCGGTGAGTTGCAGCCGCTGACCGGCTGGCACGATACCGGCGACATCGTCGCCGTCGACCGCGAGGGCTTCATCACCATTCGCGGCCGCGCCAAGCGCTTCGCCAAGATCGCCGGCGAGATGGTGTCGCTGGGGGCGGTCGAGATGCTGGTGCAGTCGCTGTGGCCGGAGGAGCGCCACGCGGCTGTGGCGGTGCCGGACAAGAGACGCGGCGATCGCATCGTGCTGGTCACCACCGCCGACGATGCCAATCCCGACGAGCTGCGCAAATTCGGCAAACAGGCGGGCGCCGCCGAACTGATGGTGCCGAACGACATCGTCAAGGTGGAGGAAATCCCGGTGCTGGGTTCCGGCAAGACCGACTATGTGTCGACGAGGAAATTGGCGATCGACAGGCTGGGGCTCGGCGTCGCGGCCTGAGTCAGATCAAGCACTTCTGCGAATTTTCTAACCTATATCGGAGGGCGGCACTTTCTCGCCCTCGCGCTTGGCGCGCTTCGAATAGGCGCGCACGCTGAATGGCAGGAAGATCAGGTAGCCGGCGACCGAGGCGGTCAGCGTGTACCAGGGATAGGTCATCAGCAGGAGCACGTAGAGTACGACACCGAGGATGATCGGCAACACCCTGTCGCCCGGGATCCTTAGGCTCTTGCCGGAATAGACCGGCAGCCGGCTGACCAGCAGGAAGGCGACCAGGATGGTGAAGCCGGTGGCGACGAAGGCGGCGGGGCGACTGGGCTCCAGCCCTGTGCGCAGGAAATAGAGATAGAGCGGCAGCATCACCAGCACGGCGCCCGCCGGCGCCGGCACGCCGACGAAATATTCGGACTGCCATATGGGGCGATCGCCCTTCTCGTCGTCGAGCACGTTGAAACGGGCGAGGCGCAACCCGCAGGCGATGGCGAACAGCAGTGCCGCGATCCAGCCCGGCGAGCCGGCGCGGTCGAGCAGGAAGGCATAGAGCACCAGAGCCGGCGCCACGCCGAAATTGACGATGTCGGCCAGCGAATCCATCTGAGCGCCGAATTTGGAGGTCGCCTTCAACATCCGCGCCAGACGGCCGTCGATGCCGTCGAGGAAGGCGGCAAGCAGCACCATCACCACCGCCGGCTCGAAGCGGCCTTCGAAGCCGAAGCGGATGCCGGACAGGCCGGCGCAGATGGCGAGCACGGTGACCAGATTGGGCAGCACCATGCGCATCGGGATTTCGCGGATGCGCGGACCGCCGCTGGCATGGGCCTCGAACTTTTTGTATTGCGTGCCCACCGGTCAGGAAACCCGAACAAGAGGCGTGCCGGCAACACCGCCGAATTCGGCCAGCACGGTTTCGCCGCCAACCGCCGTCTGGCCGACGGCAACGCGCGGCGTGGCGGTCAGGGGCAGGAACACATCGACACGCGAGCCGAAGCGGATCAGGCCGAAACGCTCGCCAGTGCCGATTGAGCCGCCGGCCTCGGCCCAACAGACGATGCGGCGCGCCACCAGGCCGGCGATCTGGACGGCCGCGACCGTGCCGTTGGGGCTCTCGATGACCAGGCCGTTGCGCTCGTTCTCGGTGCTTGCCTTGTCGAGTTCGGCATTGAGGAATTTGCCCGGCCGGTGCTCGATTTTCGCAATACGGCCGCGCACCGGGGCGCGGTTCACGTGGCAGGAGAAGACGTTCATGAACACCGAGATCCGGGTCATCTCTGCATTGCCGAGGCCGAGTTCGCGCGGCGGCACGGCGGGTCCGACCGCCGAGATGATGCCGTCGGCGGGGCTGACCACCAGGCGGTCATCGACCGGCGTGACGCGCTCGGGATCGCGGAAGAAATAAACGCACCAGGCCGTCAGGATCAGACCGATCCAGAACAGGATCGAGGAGAAATAGCCGAGGAAAAGCGTCGCCGCGCCAAAGGCCGCGATGAAGGGATAGCCTTCGCGATGGATCGGTACGAATGCGTTCTTGACCGTATCGACAAGGCTCATCGGGTGTAAACGGGCTCCGTTTCAGGTGGGGCCTCAATAGCCGAAAGCCCCCCTCGCCGCAACGCAACAATGGGGAATGCCATATTCAGCGTCGAAGCGCCGGCACCTGGCATCGGTTTGCCGTAACGGCTTTTCTAAAGCCCCGGAACCCGCTGATAGTTGGCGATGTCGGCGCGCACGCCGAGCCGGGCGATCGTCTCGTGCGGGTTGAAAGCGATGCGCTCGTGCGCGGCCTTGACGATCGGCACGACGTTGTCGATGGCTGCCTGGCTTTCCCATTCGACGATGGTCACAAGGTTGAACTCGCCCGGCCCTGAGAATTGCTCGAGCAGGAAATCCTGCACGAACCCCTGCTGCAGGCGCAGCAATTCATGCGTTGTCCTGACCTTGGCGAGTATCTCCTCGCGGGCGGCGGCAGGCACGACGAACTTGTCCACCCTGAACACGCTGCGGCCGTCAACGCTCTGATTTGTCTTGCTCATTTCGATTTCTCCGTTCCTGGATCATGGTGTTTTTTGGGCTCCAGGAACGGCCTACAATCTCAACTTATGTTGAGGTCAAGCGCAAAAATCAGGTCATGCGCCGAACTTTCAATTCACCTCCGACGTTCGCCGACGAACGACAACGCCAAGCTCGTCGCCCTCGCGGGCGATGCGTAGGCGCTCCTCGGCCTCGGTCGCCTCGCGCTGGCGGTCCCACATCGAGGCGTAGAGGCCATGCTTGCGCATCAGCTCGGCATGGGTGCCGCGCTCGGCGATCTGGCCGTCCTGCAGCACGATGATCTCATCGGCCGTGATTACCGTCGACAGGCGGTGGGCGATGACGATGGTGGTGCGGCCACGGCTGACCAGATCGAGCGCGGCCTGGATCTCCTGCTCGGTGTGACTGTCGAGCGCCGAGGTCGCTTCGTCGAGCATCAGGATCGGCGGCGCCTTCAGGATGGTGCGGGCGATCGCCACGCGCTGCTTTTCGCCGCCCGAAAGCTTCAGCCCGCGTTCGCCGACCATCGACTTGTAGCCGTCAGGCAATCGCTCGATGAACGGACCGATCTGGGCTAGTTCAGCGGCTTTCTGCATGTCCTCCTCGCTGGCTCCGATGCGGCCGTAGCGGATGTTGTAGGCGATGGTGTCGTTGAACAGCACGGTGTCCTGCGGCACCATGCCGATCGCGCCACGCAGGCTCTCCTGCGTCACGTCCCTGATATCCTGGCCGTCGATCAACACCTGGCCGGACTGAACGTCGTAAAAGCGGAACAGAAGCCGCGAGATGGTCGATTTGCCGGCACCCGAAGGCCCGACAATGGCGACGGTCTTGCCGGCCGGCACCTCGAAGCTGATGCCCTTCAGGATCTTGCGGTTCGGGTCATAGGAAAAATGCACGTCGCGGAACTCGACCTTGCCGGCGCTCACGGCGAGCGGCCTGGCATCCGGCTTGTCGACGATCTCCTGCGGCACATCCAGAAGGTCGAACATCTGCTCGATGTCGGTCAGCCCCTGGCGGATTTCGCGGTAGATGAAGCCGATGAAATTGAGCGGCACCGACAGCTGCATCAGCATGGCGTTGATGAAGACGAAGTCACCGACCGTCTGCGTGCCGGCCTGCACTTCAAGCGCCGACATGCACATGACGATGACGGTGCCGAGGCCGAAGATGATGCCCTGGCCGAAATTCAGCCAGCCGAGCGAGGTCCAGATGCGCGTCGCGGCGACCTCGTAGCGTGCCATGGAGCGGTCGAAGCGCTCGGCTTCCATGCTTTCGTTGTTGAAATATTTGACCGTTTCGTAATTGAGCAGCGAGTCGATCGCCTTGGTGTTGGCGTCGGTGTCGCTGTCGTTCATGTCGCGGCGGATCGAGATGCGCCAGTCGCTGGCGCGCACCGTGAACCAGACATAGACCCAGACGGTGACCGCGACGACGACCACATATTTCCAGCCATAGGTGTAGGCGAAGATGCCGGTGGTCAGCGCGAATTCGAGGATGGTCGGCGCCGTGTTGAGCATGATGAAGCGCACGATCGTCTCGATGCCCTTGGTGCCGCGCTCGATGATGCGCGACAGGCCGCCGGTGCGACGCTCCAAGTGGAAGCGCAGCGATAGTTGGTGCATGTGAACGAAGGTGCGGAAGGCGAGCTGGCGCACCGCGTATTGGCCGACGCGTGCAAACAGCGCGTCGCGCAGCTGATTGAAGCCAAGCTGCACCAGGCGCACGACATTGTAGGCGACGACCAGCATGACCGGCGCCAGCAGAAATGTCGGCAGCGGTGGCACCGATTTGGAGTCGCCGGCCAGCGCGTCCGTTGCCCATTTGAAGAAATAGGGACCGGCGACCAGCGTCAGCTTGGCGACGACGAGCAACAGCGTCGCCCAGGTGACCCGGGCTCTCAGATCGGCGCGATCCGCCGGCCACATATAGGGCCACAAATTGAGCAGCGTCTTGAAGGTCGAGGAGTCGGAGACGGTTTTTTCGGCCATTTTTGGCGCCTTCTTCTTATTTTCAGCGGCCGGAGCAGCAGGAATTGACGAGGGCGGCCACCGATGCAGAAACATCGGCGAGCGCGGCACGGTCGATCGCATAGCGCGAACGCTGGCGATCGGGCTCGAAGCGAACCAGCCCGGCTTCGACCAGTATTTTCAGATGTTGTGACACGGTGGACTGCGCCAGATCGAACCGATCGACGACTTCGCGGCAGTAGCAGGAGTTGCTTGCGGACAAGTATTTCAGGATTTCGATCCGAGCCGGGTGCGAAAGTGCTGCCAGCCGGGTGGCAACGGCTCGGCTGTCCGGGGTGCAGCCAGGTGCGTTTGTTTCCATAAGGGAATCAGTCATCGTCCATCGGCGATAGACGATGAGCAGGTCTGCGGCAAGCTACCCCGATGGGTAGAGCGACCTAATCTCCCCCCTTGAGGGGGAGATGTCACCAAAGGTGACAGAGGGGGTCGGTGCGTCCTGACGCGACGTCGTTTGGAGAAAAGAGAAGGTCGGCGCTTCACGCGCGACGACCCCTCTGGCCTGCCACCTCCCCCTCAAGGAGGGAGATTGGCCAATCGCCAACCCTACTGCGTCTTGGCCGGCGCTGTCGTTGCCTGCTCGCCCATCGCCTTGAGGTCGGCGGCTTCGCCTTCCTTCGACTTTTCCGGGACCTTGAACACCTGCCCCGGCCAGATGCGGTCGGGATCGCTGATCTGGTCTTGGTTGGCGAGGTAGATGGTCGAGAAGCGCACGCCATGGCCATAGACGCGCCGCGAGATCCGCCACAGCGTGTCGTTGCGGCGGATGATGACGGCGCCGTCGGCATGTTCAAGCTTGGGCGCCACGGTCTCGGGCACGTCGCTCGGCGGCGTCGCCTCCGCCACAACGGCCGGAGCCTCGGTGGCGGGAGCAGGCGTGGTGGCCGGAGCCGTCCCGGCCGCGGCCGGCGCCTCGGCGGCGGCAGGTGCGGCCGGCTTGGGCTGAACGGGCTTCGGCGCCGAGGGTGCCACGGCGGCGACCGCTTCGCCCGGCTCGCGCTCGAACGGCACGGCTGCGCGGGCCACAACTGTCACACCGTCGGTATCGAGGCCGTCGACACGTATTGTGTAGCTGCCGACCGGAATGTCGCGCGCCGCCTCGACCAGGAAATGACCATCCGTCGACGTTTGCGCATCACCGAGCAGGATGTCGTTGGCATAGGCGCGCACCTTGCGGCCGGCATCGGCGAGACCGGCGACAAAGATCTTGCTGCCGTCGATCTCGACCGCCTCGACGACGATCTTGGGCTCGGTCACGCCTGCAACGGGCGGCGTCGCCGGCGCAGGAGCCGGTGCTGCTTCCACCACGGCAGGTGCTGGGGCGGCTGGTGCCGGAGCAGTTGCGGGCGCTTCGGCTGCGGGAGCAGCCGGCGCGGTGGCCTGAGCAGCCGGCTTTGCCGCGGGCGCGGGAACGGTCAGCAATTCGGCCGGCTTGCCCGGCTCCTCGACCATGGCCAGCACCTGGCCGGCCGCATCCTTGGGAACCGAAACCACGGCGGTCTGCACCGAGGGCGTTACGACATCGCCCGTGGTCGCGCGCAGCGCGATCGTATAATCACCGGGCTTCAGCGGATCGTCGAGAATGATAACGAAGGCGCCATCGGGACCAGCGACCGTCGAGCCAAGCACCGTCGAGCCGTTGAGGATCTCGACCTTGGCGTTGGGCGCCGCATTGCCGGCGACGACAATCGAGCCATTGCTTTCGACGCGCACGACATCGAAGGACGGTGCGACCGGACCGGCCGCAGCCGGCGCCGCCGCGTCCGCGGCCGGTGCGGACGGTGCCGTTGCCTGGGGCACCGCGGCGGGAGCCGCAGGGACCTCCGCGGCGGGCAGCCGCGCTTCGGTGCCGGGATCGGCCGATTTTGGCGCTGCGGGCGGCGTCTGCGCCGCCACTTGCGCCGGCGGCGTGGGATTGAGATACGGGTCGAGTGCGCCCGATACATAGGCGGTTCCCGCGGCCGCGACGGTCCCACCCGCCGCGAACAGAAACGCCTTCAGTGGATTAATCGCCATACTTCCCTACCCCTTAGCCACCTAACGCCGGTCTAGCCTGTTTTACCAATACCGACAAGAAAAAGCCCGGACTTGTTAACTCTTGGGGCTTGACCCGGCTTTCAGACCCAATCACCAATCATCGGCATGAACACGATTCGATCCGTCTGCGTCTATTGCGGCTCGTCTCCGGGCCGCGATGAAACCTATATCAAGGCCGGACACCTGCTCGGACGCTCGATTGCCAAAGCGGGACTGCGGCTGGTCTATGGCGGCGGCACCAAGGGCATTATGGGTGCTGTCGCCGAAGGCGCGCTCAAGGCCGGCGGCAAGGTAACGGGCATCATTCCGCGCTTCCTGATCAACAAGGAAGCGAGCGAAACCGCGCTTGACCGGCTCGATGAACTCTTCATCACCGACAACATGCACGAGCGCAAGCACAGGATGTTCGAGAAATCCGACGCCTTTGTGGCGCTGCCGGGCGGGATCGGCACGGTCGAGGAGATCGTCGAGATCATGACCTGGGGGCAGCTTGGCCATCATCGCAAGCCGATCGTCTTCGCCAATGTCAAAGGATTTTGGGATCCGATGCTGGCGTTGCTCGATCACATGGCCGCCGAAGGCTTCATCCACACCGCACAGCGGGTCAAGCCGCTGGTCGTCGACGACCCTGAAGCGATCGTCGCCGCCATCATGGTGGCAGGATCGTCCGTCGATGCTCCGACCGAGGGCGTGCAGTCGGTGATCGACAAAATGTAGGGGAGTAAGAAAATACGGCAGTAAGGCAGTATGTGAATTGCCTGGAGTGTCCTGCCCTACTGCCCTACTGCCCTACTGCCCTACTGCCCTCTTCCTCC
>NZ_RZPQ01001360.1:0-639 GCF_003999135.1 Mesorhizobium sp. M7A.F.Ca.CA.004.06.1.1
GTGTATCAGCGAATAGCAATGCACGCATTCAAGTGCGGCGGCGACACGCAGTGTCGCCTCGCCATCGGCGGAAAAAAGGGCGGCACTTTCCATGACCAGGAAGGGCCGCAGGCGCTTGCCGCCGTTCAGCACGCCGTGCCGCATGGCTGCCATCAACCGCTCAGGCCGGGCGATCTCGCCCGAAAGCGCGCGGTCGTCGAGCAGCCGCCGCAGCAGCACCTCGACGGCGGCAGCGCGTCGGATGAGCGCCATTTCGAACGCCATTTGGTCGTCATTCGTCATGGCCGGGACCGGTAGCCGACACTCAGACGTTGCGCAAGAAGGCAAGCGCCATTATGCCGGAGCAGTATGAGCCCGTTTGGAAACTCTGCTCCTGCGGTCATCTGAGGGCGTTTTCTGCGCTTCCGGTGCTTGCGTACTCTAATGTACGCTCCGCTCCGGTTCTCGAAAACACCGTCACATGACTCACAGGAGCGCGTTTCAAAACGAGCTCTCTGGCACGGGTTGGGCGGCTTGGCGGAACCGATCGTCGATCATGAAACCGAAAAGCTGGACATGGCGACGAGATCGCGAGGCGTAAATCGCCGCGGTCTCAAACGCTGGGTCCGGCGCGGCATCGTCGTGGCCGCGGTGCTGGCT
>NZ_RZPQ01001361.1:0-638 GCF_003999135.1 Mesorhizobium sp. M7A.F.Ca.CA.004.06.1.1
CAGGTTGGTCTCGCAGGAGAACCACCACAGCTTCGGCAAGGATCTGACCGGCCAGACCTGGGAAATGGATTTGTAGGCTGCTTTGCAGCTGGTTTGCTTGCAGACGGAACCTAATTTCCCCGCGCTGTTGCCAGCGCGCCAGGCAACTCCTCGGCAAGAATGTCGAGCTCGTGATCGAGACCGACGCTGATGCGGATGCAGCGGTCGAGCCGTGGCACCATCGGCTTGCGGATGAAGACGTCGCGTGACAGCAGACCTTGCAGAACTTTCAGCGCGAAAGCGCTATCGCCGCCGCAATCGATGGTGACGAAGTTGGTCGCCGACGCCAGCGGCTTCAGGCCATTTGCCTCGGCAATGCCTGCGATGCGTCGGCGGCCGGCCGCGACCCGCGCCACCACGCTTTGCAGATAGTCCTGATCGGCGAGCGCCTCGACGCCGGCGATCTGCGCCATGCGGCTGACGCCATAATGGTTGCGGATCTTCTCGAAGTCGCGGATCACCTGGGCCTCGGCGATCGCATAGCCGCAGCGTATGCCCGCCAGCCCGTACGCCTTCGAGAAGGTGCGCATGCGGATGACGTTTGGCCTGGAGATATCGATCGGCGGCATCGCCGAGGCCGGCCCGAGTTCGCCATAGGC
>NZ_RZPQ01001362.1:0-637 GCF_003999135.1 Mesorhizobium sp. M7A.F.Ca.CA.004.06.1.1
AACGCAATCTCGAACTTGATCATGATTGTTTCGGTGGTGCTGGCGACCGTGGCCTTCCTGCTTCAGCGACGGCAGTAGCAGCGGCGTAGTTTTTCCTAATCAAGGCGTCGGGCAAATCGAATTTATCGAACCCGGCAGTTTGTTATCGTCGCCCCTGGGAGAACAACAAACAGGGGAATGACATGACGACTAAAATTGCAGCGCTCACCATGGCCGGTGCCATGAGCCTCGCCTTTAGCGTGCCCGCTCTCGCCGAGGGCAGCCTGGCCATCTACGCATGGGCGGATTCCATCTCGCCCGAGATGGTCACGAAATTCGAGAAGGAAACCGGCATAAAGGTCACGGTCGACGCCTTCTCATCCAACGAGGACCTGCTCACCAAGCTGCAGGCCGGCTCGTCGGGCTACGACATCGTCACGCCTTCGCAGCACTTCGTGAAGATCATGATCGATAGCGGGCTGCTTGAGGATTTCGGCGCCAGTTCGATGGCGGCCTACAGCCAAGTCCTGCCGGACTGGCAGAAACCGTGGTGGGATGCGACAGGCAATCATTCGATCCCGCTCGCCTTCGGCAATGCCGGCTACACCGTCAACCGCGACCTCTACAAAGGCCCGGTCGACAGCTGGAAGACCTATTT
>NZ_RZPQ01001363.1:0-634 GCF_003999135.1 Mesorhizobium sp. M7A.F.Ca.CA.004.06.1.1
GTGGTGGATTCGAGCCTCGCCTTCGAAATTGCGGGGGGGCGGCATCCCGTGGTCGAACAAGCGCTTCGCCGTTCCGGCGATGGCCCGTTCGTCGCCAATGATTGCGACCTGTCGCCGGAGGGCAGCGCCAAGAACGGTGCGATCTGGCTCCTGACCGGCCCGAACATGGGCGGCAAGTCGACGTTCCTGCGGCAGAACGCACTGATCGCCATCCTGGCCCAGACCGGCTCCTTCGTGCCGGCGACATCGGCCCATATCGGCGTCGTCGACCGGCTGTTCTCGCGGGTCGGCGCCTCGGACGATCTGGCGCGCGGCCGCTCGACCTTCATGGTCGAGATGGTCGAGACGGCGGCGATCCTCAACCAGGCCGGCGAGCGCGCACTGGTGATCCTCGACGAGATCGGCCGCGGCACCGCCACTTTCGACGGCCTGTCGATCGCGTGGGCGGCAGTCGAGTATCTGCATGAGAAGAACCGCTGCCGGGCGATCTTCGCCACTCACTTTCACGAAATGACCTCGCTGGCCGGCAAGCTGGCGCGGCTCTCCAACGTGACCATGCGGGTCAAGGAATGGGAGAACGACGTCGTCTTCCTGCACGAGGTCGGCGGCCCCCTTGCCGACCTAGTGCAGGAAG
>NZ_RZPQ01001364.1:0-627 GCF_003999135.1 Mesorhizobium sp. M7A.F.Ca.CA.004.06.1.1
CCCCTGACCGGATATTTATCGCGATCCGGCGAGAATGACCTGAAATAGAGATAGCCGCCTGCTGCAAGGAAACACAACAAGACCAGGCTGGCCAAACCAAAGAGGACAATCCGGTTCTTCAAGCGAATGGCCCCGCCTACCCACGCTCTTTTAACAGCCGGCCCTTCTCGCGCGACCAATCGCGCTGCTTCTCGGATTCGCGCTTGTCGTGCAGTTTCTTGCCGCGGCCGACAGCGAGCAGCAGCTTGGCGCGGCCCTGGTCGTTGAAATAGATTTTCAGCGGCACCAGTGTCATGCCTTCGCGGTCGACACTCTGTGACAGTTTCGCCATCTCGCGCTTGTTGAGCAGCAGCTTGCGGCGCCGGCGCGGCTCATGGTTGAAGCGGTTGGCCTGCAGATATTCCGGCAGATAGGAATTGATCAGCCAGATCTCGCCGCCTTCGACCGAGGCATAGCTGTCCTGGATGTTGGCCTGGCCCTGGCGCAGCGACTTGACCTCGGTGCCGGTCAGCACCAGACCGGCCTCGACCGTGTCAAGCACCTCATAGGAAAACCGCGCCTTACGGTTTTCCGAAACGGTCTTGTTGTTGGGATCGGCTTTTCTGACCTGGTTCATGATGCTTAGAG
>NZ_RZPQ01001365.1:0-624 GCF_003999135.1 Mesorhizobium sp. M7A.F.Ca.CA.004.06.1.1
GAGCGCGAAGGCCGACTGTTGCGAAGCGTTAGTTTTGAGTTAGGATTTCGTCAGGCTGGGATAGCAAATGCAAAGTGAGGATAGGGGCGCTGCAAATAGAATCTCACTCTTCGGCGGTTTCCGGATTGAAAATGAAACGACCGGTCCGCTTCGGCTGACCGGGAAACGAGGGCCGGCAATCATCGCCTATCTGGCCCGGTGTCCGGGCATGGCGGCGACGCGGGAGAGGCTGGCTGACCTCCTATGGGGCGACAGCGACGGCGAACATTCGCGCAACAGCCTTCGGCAAGCCCTCAGTGTCCTGCGCCAGGATCTGGCGCGAGAAGGGGTGGATCTCATCCATTCCAGCGGTGAGCTGATCGCCCTGAGGCCAGAGGCCTTTCAAGTCGACGTGGAGAAGTTCGAAACGGGTCTCTCGGCCCGTTCCGCTCAGGACCTCGCGAAGGCCTTGGCGAACTACACCGGGCCCTTCCTCGACGGGCTTTATCTGGGAAGCAATGCGTTCGATGACTGGATCACATCGGAACGCGACAGGCTGCTCGGCCGCGCGCTTGAGTCCTTCGAAAAACTGGCCCGTCTCGTCGACGCCGATGCCGGGCTGATCCTGGCCGATCGTATTGTGAC
>NZ_RZPQ01001366.1:0-621 GCF_003999135.1 Mesorhizobium sp. M7A.F.Ca.CA.004.06.1.1
TCAATACGGATTTCGCCGCCGGTGCGGCCATTGCTCGAGCCGAAGATCGCTTCCAGGATCTCGGTGCGGCCCGAACCCAGCAGCCCGCCAATGCCGAGGATTTCTCCGGCGGCAAGATCGAAGCCGACGCCGTCGATCACCGTGCGCCAACCATGCGCATCGGGCTTCGACAGCGACAGGTTTTCGACCGAAAGCACGGTCATGCCGCTGGTGTTGCGCTCTTCCTCGGAGGAAGCGAGCAGGTTGCGGCCGACCATCGCCGAAATGATCGTATCTTCGTCGAGCCTGGCCATCGGCTCGGTCAGCACATGGCGGCCGTCGCGAAACACGGTGACGCGGCCGGCCAGATGCATGACCTCGTCGATGCGGTGCGAGATGTAGACGATGGCGACGCCGCTGTCGGCAAGCTGGCGGATGATGCGGAACAGCCGCTGGCATTCGGCCGGCGAAAGCGCCGAGGTCGGCTCGTCCATGATCAGGATGCGTGCCGACATCGACAGAGCCTTGGCGATCTCGACCAGTTGCTGCTCGCCGACACGCAGGGCGCCGACGCGGGCTTGCGGATCGAGTTCGATGCCGAGCCGCTGCAACAAAGCACCTGCCGCGCGGCTGCTCGCCTTG
>NZ_RZPQ01001367.1:0-613 GCF_003999135.1 Mesorhizobium sp. M7A.F.Ca.CA.004.06.1.1
GCCGAAGACAGCGCCGATGTCCAGACCGCTTCGGCGGCCCCCCCGCCCAAGGCGAGAAACCTGAAGCCGGCAGCAGCAGCCAAGACCAGCAACCTCCCGGGCATTGCCATCGTGGCGCCGGAGAATGCGCGGCGCGCCGAGATTCCGCAGGTGGCCGAGCAGCAGGCTCCGGAGCCGGAAGAGGACACGCCGGAGACGATCATCGCCGCATTGCCGGCCCGAAGCGTTCCGCTGCCGGATTTCGCACCGCGGCCAAAAGCCGATCTCGGCGCTCAGCAGCCTGAGAATGTTCCTTTTGCGATGGCGGAGGCGACAGCCACCACCGAGCAGGCCGTGGCGACCGCGCATGCGCCGGCGAGCGTTCCTTTCGGCGTGGCCGATGCAACGGCTTCGGCTAATCCGGCCCAGGTCGCGGTCAACAACATACCGTTGCCGACATGGCGTCCCGACAATTCGCTGCCGGCCGCTTTGGCTGCGGCGCCCAGCAAGGATGTGCTGATGGCGCTGGCCGAGACGGCTGATCAAAGCAAGACGGCGACCGATGCGTTCTCGGTGCTGCCGACGGCGCGGCCCGAGATGGCCAGGCCGAACGCGGCTCGGATCCGGACAAGGA
>NZ_RZPQ01001368.1:0-608 GCF_003999135.1 Mesorhizobium sp. M7A.F.Ca.CA.004.06.1.1
TAGCCGGTCGCCATCCAGTAGCCGGCCAGTTCCGGCGCCTCGCCGAGATAGTAGCGGTCGTCGGGCGTAAAACTCTCAGGACCATTGAAGAAGGTGTGGATGCCGGCGGTCGCCAGCATCGGCATGCGGTTGACGCCCATTTCGAGGATCGGCTCGAAATGCTCCATGTCCTCAGGCAGTTGGTCGAAGCAGAAATCCTCGCTTATGCCGTCCATGCCCCACGGCTTGGCCACCGGCTCGAAGGCGCCCAGCATCATCTTGCCGGCGTCTTCCTTGTAGTAGGCGCACTCATCGGGCACGCGCAGCACCGGCAGACGGGTGAGGCCGGGGATCGGTTCGGTGACGAGGTAAAAATGCTCGCAGGCGTGCAGCGGTATGGTGACGCCGTTCTGCGCTCCCAGTTCGCGGGCCCACATGCCGGCGCAGTTGACGACGATGTCGGCCTCGATCGTGCCTTGCTCTTCGCCTTGCGCCCAGGACACGCCGGTGACGCGGCCGGCCTTGCTGTGGACCTTGGTGACCTTGACATTCTCGACGATGGTGGCGCCGCGCTGGCGCGCGCCCTTGGCCAGGGCCATGGCGATATTGGCGGGGGCGCACTGGCCGCC
>NZ_RZPQ01001369.1:0-604 GCF_003999135.1 Mesorhizobium sp. M7A.F.Ca.CA.004.06.1.1
GGCGACAGAAACAGCATGATTTCCGTTCACCAGCAGGCTCAGGCGGGTCGCACCAGGCTTGCCGGGCTTGACTTTCCGGGCGCGTTCTTTATGTGTCGCGCCAAGTTTCCCGCGTCCGGGTGTTTCCCCGTGCTCCAGCGGCCAAAACCCCACGAACAAACGGACTGATATCATGGCCAAAGCCGCAAACATCAAGATCAAGCTTCTGTCGACCGCCGACACCGGTTTCTTCTACGTGACCAGCAAGAACAGCCGCACCAAGACCGACAAGCTGTCGTTCCGCAAGTACGACCCGGTCGCCAAGAAGCACGTCGAATTCAAGGAAACCAAGATCAAGTAATCTGAGTTTCCCGCTGCAATGCCGAAACGCCGCCCAATGGGCGGCGTTTTTCGTTTGTAACCAGTTGATTTCGTTGCACGTGAGCAGAGACTGCAGCCAAAAGGATTGACCCTTCGCCAAGGTTGCGGCACCCTTCGCCGTGGGTTGGGTGTCATGAACAAGGCGCCTATGGATGTCGAAGAAGGTGAAAGCTGCAATCATTGCAGCCCTTGTCGCTCTGGTTGCTGGCTTCGCCGTCAGCAACGGGCTGATAAGCCAGCAGAC
>NZ_RZPQ01000136.1:0-10238 GCF_003999135.1 Mesorhizobium sp. M7A.F.Ca.CA.004.06.1.1
GGGCGATAAGATGAACGCCAAGTCGAACGAAGTGATCAAAATGCGTGGCGACAAGGTCGGCGTGTTCTATGGCGAGAAGCAGGCGCTGTTCGATGTCAATCTCGACGTCCGCCTGAATCAGGTGACGGCGCTGATCGGCCCCTCCGGCTGCGGCAAGTCGACCTTCCTGCGTTGCCTCAACCGCATGAACGACACCATCGATTCCGCGCGGGTAACCGGCAAGATAACGCTCGACGAAGAAGACATCTACGACAAGAACATCGATGTCGTCGAACTCAGGGCGCGCGTCGGCATGGTGTTTCAGAAACCCAATCCGTTCCCCAAGTCGATCTACGAGAACGTCGCCTATGGCCCGCGCATCCACGGATTGGCCAAGCGCAAGGCCGACATGGATCAGATCGTCGAGTCGAGCTTGAAGAAGGCGGCGATCTGGAACGAGGTGAAGGACCGTTTGCAGGAACCTGGCACGGGTCTTTCCGGTGGCCAGCAACAGCGTCTGTGCATTGCACGCGCCATCGCCGTGTCACCCGAGGTGATCCTGATGGACGAACCGTGTTCGGCGCTCGACCCGATCGCCACTGCTCGCGTCGAGGAACTGATCGACGAACTGCGCCAGAACTATACGATCGTCATCGTCACCCATTCGATGCAGCAGGCAGCGCGCGTGTCGCAGCGCACCGCGATGTTCCATCTAGGCTATCTGGTCGAGGAGGGCGCCACCGACAAGATGTTCACCACCCCCGACGACAAACGCACCCAGGACTACATCACCGGCCGGTTCGGCTGAGCTCAGGCATATGAGGGACGAAGATCATGGGTGAACATACCGTTGCATCTTTCGATGAGGATCTGGAGCAGATCAGCCAGCTGATCCGCGACATGGGCGATCTCGCCCGCTCGATGGTCAGTGGCTCGACCAAGGCTTTGCTCAATTCGGACAATGCGCTGGCGCAGCGCGTGGTTTCCGACGATGCGATCATGGATGCCCGCCAGCGCGAGCTGGACGATCGCGCCATCACGCTGATCGCCAAGCGCCAGCCAATGGCCAACGATCTGCGTGCGGTGGTCGGTTCGATCCGCATGGCCGGCGACCTCGAGCGCATCGGCGACCTTGCCAAGAACATCGCCAAGCGCGTCGGCACTGTCGGGCTGAGCGTCACGCCGCACGATCTTTCGCATTCGATCGACGCGATGGCGCAGCTGGTGCTGATCCAGGTGCAGGGGGTCGTCGACGAGTATGCCGCCGCTGACGCGGCAGCGCTTGCCACGCTCAGAAACAATGATGAACGCATCGACGTCAAATACACCTCGGTGTTCCGCGAGCTGCTGACCTACATGATGGAAGATCCCCGCAACATCACGGCGTGCACGCACCTGTTGTTTTGCGCCAAGAACCTCGAGCGGATCGGCGACCACGTGACCAACATCGCCGAAAATGCCTACTATGTTTTGACCGGCACGCAGCTGCCAGCCAATCGTCCGAAGCAGGACGAGACGGCAATGTCCGCGCCAGCGGCATAACAAGGGTGACCAGCCGATGATCGCACCACGCATCATGGTGGTGGAGGATGAGGAGCCGCTAGGCGTGCTGCTCCGCTACAATCTTGAATCCGAAGGTTACCAGGTCGAGGTGGTGACGCGCGGCGATGAGGCCGAAATCCGGCTGCAGGAGAACGTTCCCGATCTTCTGGTGCTCGACTGGATGGTGCCTGCGGTTTCGGGCATCGAACTCTGCCGGCGCCTGCGAATGCGTCCCGAGACCGAGCGGCTGCCGATCATCATGCTGACCGCGCGAGGCGAGGAAAGCGACCGCGTGCGCGGCCTGTCGACCGGCGCCGACGACTATCTGGTCAAGCCCTTCTCGACGCCGGAGTTCATGGCCAGGGTCAAGGCGCTGCTGCGCCGGGCCAAGCCGGAAGTGCTGTCCAGCGTGCTAAAGGTCGGCGATATCGTGCTCGATCGCGAGTCGCACCGTGTCTATCGCAAGAAGAGCGAGATCCGGCTTGGGCCGACGGAATTCCGCCTGCTCGAATTCATGATGCGCCATCCAGGCCGCGTGTTCTCGCGCAGCCAGCTGCTCGACAATGTCTGGGGCGAGACGATCTACATCGACGAGCGCACGGTCGACGTGCATGTCGGCCGGCTGCGCAAGGCGGTCAACAATGGCCGTATGCCTGATGTCATCCGCACGATCCGTGGGGCCGGATACGCCATCCGAGAGGACTGAACTCCCTCGTTTGAACTCACGCCACGTTCTTGCCGCCGAAACCGGATCTCGCCTGCACGCCCGGCGCAAAAATCTCCTGATCGACGAAGATCAGCGCCCGCATGGCGCAGCCTTCGCGGATCAGCGGCAGTTCGTTCGGCTCGGTGTCGAAGGAAATCGATTTGGAATGCTGGCCGCCGGCGGTCTGGGCAATCGCTTGCCGCAATGCCGGCTCGATCAGGTCGAAGGCGGCGGCGCTGACACCGACCATGGCGACCGGCGCCGGATCGATCAGCGCGAACAGGCTGCCGAGGCCGTAGCCGAGCGCTTCGCCGGCCTTGCGATAGGCTTCCCGTTCGGGTCCGTCACCTTCGCGGGCCGCGGCAGCCAGGGCGCGCATGTCGGCGTCGCTGACATCGGCGACGGGTTCTGCATCCTCGCCCATCTGCCTGGCGTTGCGCCAGATGGCGTAATTGCCCGCATAGGCTTCGACGCAGCCGCGCCGTCCGCAGCGACATAGCGCGCCGTTCGGCCGATGGATCATGTGGCCGAATTCGCCGCCCGAAGAATGGGTGCCGGTGAACAATTCGCCCTTCAGCACCAGTCCCATGCCGATGCCGTGCGACAAAAGGATAGCGATGAAATCGTCGCGGTAACGATCGGGGTCGCGCCAGCGCAGCGCCACCGCCATCATGTTGCAGTCGTTCTCCATTATGGCAGGGATGCCGAACTCGTCTTCGAATATGTCAGCGAAGGCGATGTCGGTGTGCGGCGTGATCGGCGACCACAGCATGGCGCGGGCACGGGTGTCGGTGATGCCCTGGATGGCCAGCGCGATGCGGGCGATGCTGCGCACGTCCAGGTCGGGATCTGCCAGGCGGCGCCGCACGATGGCCGTGCATTCCCCGATCAGCGACTCGCGCGACATCGTCAGCGTGTCCAGCCGGCGCTGTTCCTCGGATATCACCTGGCCGGCATAGTCGATGACGGCGACGGAGAGGAAGTTCAGCGACAGCACCACGGTCATTACCGCGGCCGCTTCCGGATTGAGACTGAGGCCGACCTGCGGCCGGCCGCGTTTGAGCGAGCCGGCCTCGCTCGGCTTGCTTTCGGTCAGGATGCCTTCGACGATCAGGTCGGATGAAATCGCCGAGATGGTCGAATGGCTGAGGCTTGTGGTCGCGGCGATCTCGGTTCGTGACGGCTGTCCGGCGCGGCGCACTGCCGCGATCACCATGGCGCGGTTGCGGCGGCGCAGATCGTCGTGGCGGATTCCGACCGACATGTTCTTTCATATCCTCCCGGTCGCCGCGGTTCCTCCTGCCCCTGGAACGCTGTCGGTGACGCCGGTAAATACTGGCAGAAGCTGCATGCCGTGTCATTTATTTATTCCGAGACTCGAAAAAAACTCGAAATGACATCAAAATCCATCAGAATCGATGTTGACAGCGTTCGGGCGTTGGCCCAGTATTTTTTCGAGGCTCGAAAAAATAGAGCCTCTGTGCCGGCCCTCGGGTCAGTTTGGTCGCGCCATACGCGGCGCAGGGAGGATAATATGAAAAGATTCACGGCCGCCATCCTGGCGGGTGCCGCCATGTCGCTGACGCTCGCGTCTGTCGCGCAGGCGAAGGACAAGGTTGTCGGCGTTTCGTGGTCCAACTTCCAGGAAGAACGCTGGAAGACCGACGAGGCCGCCATGAAGACGGCGATCGAGGCCGCCGGCGACAAGTACATCTCCGCCGATGCGCAGTCCAATCCCGGCAAGCAGCTTACCGATGTCGAAAGCCTGATCTCGCAGGGCGCTAATTCCCTGATCATCCTGGCGCAGGACGCTTCGGCCATCGGCCCGGCCGTGCAGAAGGCGCTGGACGAAGGCATTCCGGTCGTCGGCTATGACCGGCTGATCGAGAACAAGGACGTCTTCTATCTGACCTTCGACAACAAGGAAGTCGGCCGCATGCAGGCCCGCGAAGTGTTCAAGGTCAAGCCGGAAGGCAACTACGTCTTCATCAAGGGCTCCGGTGCCGATCCCAATGCCGACTTCCTGTTCTCGGGCTCGATGGAAGTGCTCAAGGAAGCCATCGACAGCGGCAAGATCAAGAATGTCGGCGAAGCCTACACGGATGGCTGGCTGCCCGCCAACGCCCAGAAGAACATGGAGCAGTTCCTGACCGCCAACGACAACAAGGTCGACGCGGTGGTCGCGGCCAATGACGGCACTGCCGGTGGCGTCGTCGCGGCGCTGACGGCTCAAGGCTTGGCCGGCACCGTGCCGGTCTCGGGTCAGGACGGCGACCACGCCGCGCTGAACCGCATCGCCCTCGGCACGCAAACCGTGTCGGTGTGGAAGGACGCGCGGGAGCTCGGCAAGAATGCCGCCGAGATCGCCTCGCAACTGGCCGACGGCAAGAAGACGAGCGACATCGCCGGCGCCAAGGACTTCACGACGCCGGGCGGCAACACCGTCAAGTCGCTGTTCCTGACCCCGGTTGCCATCACCAAGGACAATCTCAACGTCGTCATCGACGCCGGCTGGATCAAGAAGGACGAAGTCTGCGCGGGTGTCGCCGCCGGCACCGTGGCGGCCTGCAACTGATCCGTACCACTTTGCAATATCTGAACGCCGCGGCCCAAAAGCCGCGGCGTTTTCTCAAAGAATTCTGTTTCCGCATCATGCGGATAGCTTCTAGGCTGGGCTCCGGCATGCGCGTCAGACGGCCAGCCGGTGGGAGGAAACCATGACCGATACGACGTCAAACCCGCAGACCGATACGGCGCGCGCGTCGGAACTCGGCGCCGTCGCCCGGTTCCTGAAGGCGACCGAGATCGACACCCGCATGCTCGGCATGATCGGCGCGCTGCTGGTTATCTGGATTGGGCTGCATGTCATTTCCAGCCTGCGCCTTGGCGTCAATCCGCTCGATTTCGACAGCCGCACCTTTCTCACGCCGCGCAATCTGTGGAACCTGTCGGTGCAGACATCCGCGGTTGCCATCATGGCCTGCGGCATGGTGCTGGTCATCGTCATGCGCAACATCGACCTGTCGGTCGGTTCCGCCGAGGGCCTGATCGGCATGGTGATGGGATTTGCCCAGGTGCATTTCCTGGTGCGCTTTGTCGGGCTCGAACTCGGCAACCCGTGGATCTGGGTCCTGGCACTGGTCATCGGCCTGGCGCTCGGCCTGTTGATCGGCGCTTTTCAAGGCTTCGTCATCGCCTATCTCGAAGTGCCCGCCTTTATCGTGACGCTGGGCGGCCTGCTGGTCTGGCGCGGTGCCGCCTGGTGGGTCACTTCAGGCCAGACCGTGGCGCCGCTTAACGCCACTTTTCAGCTGATGGGCGGTGGGCCGGCGGGATCGATCGGCGCGACCTGGAGCTGGGTCGTTGGGATCGTCGCCTGCCTCGCCGTGGTGTTTGGGCTGTTCAACGGGCGGGTGCAGCGCAAGCGTTTCCGGTTTCCGCTACGTCCGATCTGGGCCGAGGCGCTGCTTGGAGTCGTCACCTGCGGCGCCATCATGGGTGCGGTCTGGCTCGCCAACTCCTACCCCTGGCCGATCGGCATCGTGAACAGATATGCGGCCGCCAACAACATCACCGTTCCCGAAGGCGGCCTGTTCATCGCCCACGGTATCGCGATACCGGTGCTGATGGCTGTCGCCGTCGGGCTGGTCATGACCTTCATCACCAACCGCACCCGTTTCGGCCGCTATGTGTTCGCCATCGGCGGCAATCCCGAGGCGGCCAATCTCGCCGGCATCAACACGCGATGGATCACCATGAAGGTGTTCATGATCATGGGCGTGCTGGCCACGATTGCCGCGGCGATCTCCTCGGCCCGGCAGAATTCGGCCACCAACGTGCTTGGAACGCTCGACGAACTGCTCGTCATTGCAGCCGCCGTGATCGGCGGCACGTCGCTTGCCGGCGGATCGGGAACGATCATCGGCGCCATGCTGGGCGCCCTGCTGATGCAGTCGCTGCAGTCCGGCATGGTGCTGCTCGGCGTCGACTCGCCGCTGCAGAGCATCGTCGTCGGGGCCGTACTGGTCATCGCCGTGTGGCTCGACACCGTCTATCGCAAGCGCGTCTAGGAGGGCATGCCATGAATGACAAGACTGCTCCTGCAGCCACCGCGCTGATCGACATGAGGAACATCTCGATCGCGTTTGGCGGCATCCGCGCCGTCGACGACGCCTCGATCGATCTTTTCCCCGGCGAGGTCGTGGCGCTGCTCGGCCACAATGGCGCCGGCAAGTCGACATTGATCAAGATCCTGTCCGGCGCCTACAAGCGCGATTCGGGCCAGATCTTCGTCAACGGCGAGGAGGCATCGATCTCCAATCCACGCGACGCCAAGAAATACGGCATCGAGACGATCTACCAGACGCTGGCGTTGGCCGACAATGTCGACGCCGCCGCCAATCTGTTCCTCGGCCGCGAGCTGATGACCGCCTGGGGTACGCTCGACGACGTTGCCATGGAGGCCGAGGCGCGCAAGGTGATGGGCCGGCTCAATCCCCGCTTCCAGCGCTTCAAGGAGCCGGTGATCAAGCTGTCGGGCGGCCAGCGGCAATCGGTGGCGATCGCGCGTGCGATCCTGTTCAACGCCCGCATCCTGATCATGGACGAGCCGACGGCGGCGCTTGGTCCGCAGGAAACGGCGCAGGTCGGCGAACTGGTCAAGCAGCTCAAGTCCGATGGCATCGGCATCTTCCTGATCAGCCACGACATCCACGATGTGTTCGAGCTTGCCGACCGGGTCTGCGTCATGAAGAACGGTCAGGTCGTTGGCACCGCCCGCACCACCGATGTCACCCAGGACGAGGTGCTGGGGATGATCATTCTTGGCAAATGCCCGCCGGGCGCCATTCCAGGACCGGGTGCGCTGAAGATCGCAGCCTGAGATCAAGCCAGCTCGCCGTTGCCGGACACGTGATATGCCAGCCGTAAGGATGGCTTGGCCGTGGCATTGTGTTGGCACGGCGACTTGCCCATAAAGGTCCGATATCGCTCAGGGACCGCACGATCCGTTGAAGAAGCTTTTCCCGATCATCGCCTTTATCGCCGTCGCACTAATCAGCATGGTGATGGCAGGTTTCGCCTATTTCGCCACACAGGAAGCCGCGCGCATCAAGTTCGAGGCGACTGCCGACGACGCGCTCAACCGGATCGAGAGCCGCATCGACCTGCATCTGTCGCTGCTGCGCTCGACGCAGGCCCTGTTCGACGCCCGCAATGGCGATATTTCTCGCAATGAGTTCAAGGCGTTCTTCAACGCGCTCGATGTCGACAAGAATTTCGCCGGCTTGCGCGGCATCGGTTTCCTCAGGCTGGCAAAGACGGGCGACAAGGCGACGGTCGAACGCGATATGCTGCACGATTATGGCGTCAGTCATCCAATCTACCCGGATACCACGCAACCCTGGCGTACCCCTATCGTGCTGTTCGAACCGCTGGATCCATCCAACCAAGCCGCCATCGGCTACGACATGTTCAGCGAACCGATGCGGCGTGTGGCGATCGAAAAGGCGATGTCCGACGACCAGCAGCACGCCAGCGGGTTGGTGCAACTGGGCCAGGACACGGGCGCCTCGCAGACGTTCACCGGCTTCTTCGTTTTCGTGCGGCTCAATGTCGAAACCGCTCCCGACGTCATCAATGCTTCGAGATCCTCGACATCAGGTTTTCTCTATGCGGCCTTCCGGGCTCGCGATCTGTTCCAGACCGCGCTCAGCCGGTCGCCGCTACTGCCGGTCAACACCGAAATCTATGACGGCGATGGTGCCGTGAGCGGCGACAATCTGCTGTTCCGGTCGGAGACGCCGCCGGCTTCGACTTTCGGGGACAGGCTGCTGGTCACCCGAAAGATCATCGTCGCCGGACGGCCATGGACTGTCCTGTTCCGGCCGACAAGCGCCTTCTCGCAGCCGTCGTCGCGCGCCATTCCGGTGATGCTGGGGCTATTCGGCCTGCTGTTGGCGGGCGCCATCGCGCTGGTGGCGCGATATCAGGAGCGGGCCTATGAGGCAGCGTCGCGGTTGCACGAAACCACGGAAAAGAGCCTGATCGAAAAAGACCTGATGCTGCAGGAGATGAAGCATCGCATCAAGAATTCGATCACCAGGGTGCTGGCGATCGCGCGCCAGACGGCATCGCGGGCTACCGACGTCAACGAGTTTTCCGCATCTTTCTCGGCCAGGCTGCAGGCGATGGCAGCGTCCCAGGACATGCTGACGCGCTCTCGCTGGCAGAAGGCCGATCTTGGCGATCTCTTGCGCATCGAACTCGGCCAGGTGTTCGGCAAGGAGTTGCCCGAGGGGCTGCTGTCAGGGCCGCAAGTGCTGCTTGACGAAACCACGACGCAAGCGCTCGGCCTGACCTTCCACGAACTGGCGACGAATGCGCTGAAATACGGCGAAGCCGGCAATTCCGTGGGGGCACTGAAAGTGGATTGGTCTCTGGAGGGGCGTGGGCGCGACAGGACGCTGGCCCTCAACTGGCGCGAAAACGGGCAGAAGAAACTCGAAGCTCCCGCCGAAACCGGCTTCGGCACCAAGCTGATCGATCTCAACGTGACGCGCGAATTACGCGGTACGATCAAGCGCGACTACCAGGCCAATGGGCTGAACGTGGAAATCAAAATTCCACTCGCCAATTGAGCGCGACCTTCTCCCGAAAAGGATCAAGCGTCCGGACATGAAAAATCCGAAGGCCAGCAGACCAGCCTCCGGATCGACGTTTCGATTATCGCCGAATTAGTTGCAGCGAGCCGTGTAGATCCGGCCGCGATGATCGCGATATTGGCAATAGCCGTTGCGCAGATTGCGCACCAGCAGGCCGGAACCGGCGCCAACGGCCGCGCCGATCAGCGCGCCCTTGCCGCCGCCGACCAAGCCGCCGACACCGGCGCCGATCAAGCCGCCGCCAACCACGTCCTGTTCGGTCGAGGTGCAGCCGCTGACGGCAACCACCGCAACCAGGGCAATAATCATCTTCCGCATAGAGTCACTCCTCACTTTTTGTCCTCACTTGGTAAAGCTCCAGCTGCCATTTAGCATGAAATGACGGCCTTTGCTGCTGCAATCTATTGTTGGTGAAGATAGTCTTTTTCTGGGCCTGCCGCGTTCGACGCCATTACCAGGCTGGAAATTGCCAATGAAGCGTCAAGCGTACCATCGGCGCGCACGTTCCAGACGATCTGATCATAGTCGTCTTCAAGCACCGGATCGACGGCAAGACATTTGGCGACGATGTGATCAGCCTGCCCTTGCACGTCGCCCAAGACGAATGGGCGCTCGGCCACACATTGCTCGGCGGTCGCGAAAATGCTGACGGGCACCTGGAGTTCACGGCAGTCGGCCATCGTGTTCGAGCAACCGATGACCAGCAGCAATGCAGCGATATGTTCCATGGCGGGAAAGTCCTCTCGCCATAGTAACGGTCTACATCAGCCAAAGTTCCTGGCGCGCTGGCAGGGAAATAAGACGGCGACAATTGATTCTGTCGCCGGCCGAAACGAGCTGGCCTCAATAGACCAGCTGGTACAGGGCGACCACCACGATCACCGCCACCAAGGCCAACGCAACAAGGCGCAAGGCTCCGTTGGGGACAGGGGCCAGCGGTGGCGCGGATGACTCGGAGTCCTCAAACTCGCCCATGGAAATCCGGGCGGCCTGCTCCAGTCTGTTCATATCGGCAACCGTCAAGGCATTCCCTCCCGCACCATGCTGCAAATCCTGCTGCGGAAATGTTCGGTGATGCAACAGGTTCCAGCGGTATCTGGGAAAAACAGCATCTGCTTTTATGGTGAACAGCTGGTTAAGAAAGCTCGGGTCGCTCAATCCGTCTCGAAATTGCCGTGTGGAACGACAAGGCGGTACTCGAGACGGCCAGCCGCGATTTCGAGCGTCGCCGTTCCGTTCAGTGACGCCGGCACGACCCGTTCGAGTGCGACGCTGCCGAAGCGCTTCTCGCTACGCCTGACATCACTGGCTCCGATTGCCTCGGCCCATGTCAGCGACAGGGAGGTTCC